>JALVAD010000620.1 GCA_027011385.1 Saprospiraceae bacterium
AATATATACTCTACACAAATAAAATTTGAATTATTTACTATATTAGCGCTCAGAAACCCTATAAACGAAAAGAAAAACATACCATCTGTCATTAAAATGAAAAATCACAAAGAAATTAAATACGATAGTGGAACAGAAACTCTTGCTAGATTTGCTAAAGCTTTAGGTCATCCGACAAGAATTAAAATAATAAAATATATAGAAGAAAATTCTCATGGACAAATCAGTGATTTGACCAAATCATTACCTTTAGCCCAATCGACAATATCACGTCATATCAAGGAGCTTAAAGATGCAGGATTACTGTTAGCTACAAAAGAATCATCCAAAATATTTTACAGTCTGAATATCTCAAATTGGCAAAGTGCTAAAGCGCTTTTTAATAATTTATTTAGATAGAAATTATTTTTATTTATTACATAATCATAAAAGTCAATTTTTTACGTTATGAACATTATGAAAAAACTAATAATTATTGTACTATTATTACAGATAGCTTTTGGCGTATCCGCACAAAAGCATTTAAAATTAAAAAAAGGACTATATATTGGTTTAAATACTACAAATGTAATAAAAAACCTATTGTCTTTTACCGGTTCAGAGCTGGATGATCCATATACTGTCTCAGGTTTCTTTCATAATAGGAATGCAACGTTCAGAGTTGGTTTAGGGGTAGATTATGAGGGCAAAAAGAAGGATAGAACTTTATTTGCTGATAATAAACATTCAGATATTGATCTTAGAATAGGAATACAACAAACTAAACCAATTTGGAAAAAATTACATGTAATATATGGTTTTGATATATTGGGAGGATATGAGACGGATATTACTTCTCGAGGAGATTTTTATAACGATGACTTGATACTAAGTACAGGAGCAGGTCCGATTTTGGGTGTAGTTTATAAGATAAATGATAGAGTTTTATTGTCTACAGAATCTAGTTTGTATTTTAGGTATTCATACAAGCAAACAAAGTATAAAAATGGAGAAGGAACTGATGAAGAAAACGAAAATAGTAGCAGTACTACTCTAAAGCATATACTTCCAAATTCACTTTACTTTTATATAAGACTATAATTATGATCAAATATATAACATTTTCTATTTGGAGTCTCGTATTTTGTTTTGTATCAATTAGTACATCCTCTGCTCAAGAGGATTCTTTATCTTTGAACTTTCAAACGCACAAGGAAATTGGTTTGAATTTCACACAATTTGTGTCTCAATTCGTACCTTTTAATATTAAAAAAGTAAGATCCGGACCAATTGGATATAGCTATAAATACTACAATAGAAATAATACAGCACTTAGATTTGGGTTTGGGGCAAATTTAAGCAGTTCAGATGATTTTGCTGATACTCGTTTTTCGATTAGATTAGGTTATGAAAAAAGGAAACATTTATCAGGGAAATTTTATTACACCAAAGGCTGGGATGCATTGGCTGTTCTTGGCAGCTTTAATTTGCCGTCAAAAACCGGAAATAATTCCTTTGGACCGGTAGCCGCAGTAGGATTTGGTCCTGTTATTGGGGTAGAATACCATATCACTGACAAAATAATATTTACAACCGAAAGTATGTTATTTTTAGGTATTAGTGCGATTACATTTCTTGATATAAGTATCTTACCTCCAACAGCTTTTTTTATTCATTTTAGGTTTTAATATAACAATTTATGTTAATTTTCGTTAAAGAATATATAAAATCCTTTATTTTTTTGATTTACTAGGTTTTTATTATTAAAATTACATCGTTTTAGCTTGTTTAAATTGAAAATTGTAAAAAATAAAAAATTATTATATGAGAAAATTATTTGCTTTAGCCGTTTTTTTTAGCTTTACTATTTTGTCCTGTGTGGATAAAATTGATATTTTGGACTCTCAGAATAGTCCAAATCTACCAAGTCAAACCTATGACTACAAATCTTCAGCTGTTAATCTAAGAGGATTTGCAACAGGTGCTACTGTTGAAGTTTTTCACCAAACAAATTTCAATAGTTTTGAAAACCCTAAAGTGACTGATGAGGGTGCGACTTTAGGTAGAGTATTGTTTTATGATAAAAATCTTTCACTTAACAATGCAGTTTCTTGTGCATCTTGCCACAAACAAGAATATGCATTTGCAGATCCTGTAGCCAAAAGTATAGGTTTTGAAGGAAGAAAAACTATTAGAAATAGTATGGCTGTCATCAATTCAGGGATGAATGACAATCTATTTTGGGATTCAAGAGCGACTTCAGTTGTTGATTTGACTCTTCAACCTGTAGTTAATCACCTTGAGATGGGAATAGAAAATATGAGGGCTCTTGAAAATAAACTTCAAAGATTAGATTATTATCCTGAGCTATTCAATAAGGCATTTGGGTCTTCTGAAGTTACTGAAGCTCGTATTGCAAGTGCTATGTCTCAGTTTTTGTGTTCTATGACTTCTTTCAATTCTAAATATGATAAAGGAGAAAAAGAAAATTTTAGCAATTTTACTGAATTGGAAAAACTAGGAAAAAAAATATTCTTTAGCGATAGAGCGATGTGCTCACAATGTCACCAAGGAAAAAACTTCAATGCTCCTGAAAATTCTTCAACTTATGGTGGATCTGTCAAAGGAACAGCCAATGTCGGATTGGAATTGGTTTATAACGATCCGGGTAAAGAAAATGGAAACTTCAAAATTCCTACACTAAGGAATATTGAATTGACAGCACCATATATGCATGATGGTCGGTTTAATACTCTCGATGAAGTACTTGAGCATTATAGCCATAATATACAGCCTAACCCGGATTTAGACAAGAAATTTAGAAATCCCAATGGTTCTGTTAAACATTTAAAATTTGATGCTATTGAGAAAAAAGCTTTAATAGCTTTTCTGAAAACTTTGACAGATGAAGATTATATTAGAGATGAGAGGTTTTCTGATCCGTTTAAAAGTTAAAATATTAAAAAAAAATAAAAAACCTGCTTTTTCATTAAAGCAGGTTTTTTTTGTTACTTTGCACTAATGCATAATTATGAGTTATATATCGCAGAGCAATTTGTCTTACATACAGCAAAAAATGTATTTCTGACTGGGAGAGCAGGGACGGGTAAAACTACATTCTTACAAAAAATTGTAAAAGAAACAAATAAGAATACTGTTGTAGTAGCACCTACCGGAGTAGCTGCGATAAATGCAGGTGGAGTCACGATTCATAGTATGTTTCAACTACCTCTAACAGCTTTTATCCCTAGCAATGATGAAGTAGATCTGAGTATATGCACCAATAGATTTGGTCTATCCAAGCATATGAAGTATAGAAGCGAGAGGAGGAAATTGATTGAAAATCTTGAATTGCTTATCATTGATGAAATTAGTATGGTAAGAGCTGACCTTTTGGATGCAATAGACTTTGTCCTCAAAAGAATTAGAAAAAACACTATGCCTTTTGGTGGTGTGCAGCTATTGGTAATCGGAGATTTATTTCAGCTTTCACCTGTTGTCAGAGGTGGCATATGGTCAATACTTGGTCAATACTACAAAAGTCCATTCTTTTTTGACTCGCAAGCTTGGGCTGTTTCTGATGCAATTAAAATAGAATTAAATACTATTTATAGACAACGGGATGAACGATTTATTAATATATTGAATAACATAAGATTAGGTGTTAAAAGTATACAAGATCTAGAAATATTGAACAAAAGAAAAGTAGAAATTGGCAAAAACGATAATACATTAGTACTAACTACTCATAATCGCAAAGCAGATAAGATAAACAATACTAAAATCGATAATCTCCCCACTAGAAAAAGGAGATTTGTAGCGGATATATCAGGTAGATTTAACGAATCTGCATTTCCCACTCCTGAAGTTATCGAATTGAAAAAAGGAGCTCAAGTAATGTTTATCCGCAATGATATAGACGGCATGTATTTCAATGGCAAATTGGGGGAAATACAAGGTTTTTCGGATGATCTTATTATTGTCAGAGGTCTTGATGACGGTGAAATAATCTACGTAGAAAAAGAAGAATGGAAGAACACCAGATATACCTTGGATAAAGAAAAAAAGACTATCGAACAAGAAACAATAGGCAGCTTTGAACAATATCCTCTGAAATTGGCTTGGGCTATAACTGTACATAAAAGCCAAGGATTGACATTTGATGAAGTCTGTGTCGATTTGAGTGATACTTTTGCTCCCGGTCAATTATATGTTGCATTAAGTAGAAGTAGAACTCTTGAGGGATTAAAATTGATGTCGGAAATCAAAGCCGATAATATTATTACTGATAATAGAATACTTGAGTATCATAAAGAAATTGAACTTGATAAAGATATCGAGTCTGCTTTGAGTATAGCTAAACAAGACTATAGTGATCTACAATTGATTAAAACTTTTCAGTTTGGTTCGATATTGAACCAATTTGATGATTGGAAAGAATTGATATTGGGAGATAAAGTCCCTGAGCAAGGAAATGCATTTTTAGCCTATAAAGATATATTTAATGCTATGGAGGAGTTGACTAAGATTGGGCAAGGGTTTCAAAATCAATTGTCAAACTTATTTAAAAATCAAGCTGAATCCGATATTATTTTGGATCGAGGAAATAAAGCAATTGCATATTTTACGGAAAATCTCTCTGAAGAAGTTATTAATCCTTTGGAAGAGCATATATCAAAATACAAAATCAAAAAGAAAACAAGAAGATATATTAGACTCTTGAATGATATCAGAAAAGACCTTTGGAGTCTCATAGACAAACTTTATTCTTTGAAATATCGTAATACGGATATTTTTTCTGGTGAAAGAAAATATAAAAGTTTAGGTAAGCTTAAATCACCAAAAAAATTAAAAGAAGGAATTGTTAAAGGAGAAACACAACGAATAAGTTTGGAACTTTTTGAAAAAGGTAATTCTTTAGATGAGATAGCAAAACTGAGAAATTTGAAATTATCGACTATTGAAGGACATATGAGTCGCTGGATAGAAAATGGAACAATACATATTTATAGATTAATGAAAAAGAACAAAGTCAAGGTATTGGAAGAATTTATGAAAGAAAATGAAGATATTTCTCTAAATGATTTGATGCCCAAATCACCGGTAAAAACCACTTATGGTGAGCTTAGATGGATAAGAGCACATATAAAGTC
>JALVAD010000621.1 GCA_027011385.1 Saprospiraceae bacterium
AGATAAAATAGTTAAATATTGTTAAAAAATTATTAATTTTGATTTTATTTTACTACATTTGTATTAAAGATACGTCATTATAATATAAAACGACTGATGAAGCTAAGAATTTACATACTTTTAATTTTTATTTTTGGAGCAAGTTTTGTGTATGCACAAAACTCTAAAAGTAGAGATATAAAGATTGTGAAAAATCATATTCCTAGTAGCCATGGTATCAGAATTTACCCTAATCCGGTTGCCAATTTTTTTAAAATTGACTCTAAGGTAACTATTGGGAAAATTGAAATTTACAACTTGATTGGAAAAAAAGTGAAGTCTCAGAATAATGACAGTGGCGATATTTTCGATGCTTCCGATCTTAGGAACGGTATGTATTTGGTGAGAATATTTGACAAAAAAGGTAAGGTCTTAAAAGTATTAAGGCTCGGAGTCAATAACGAATCACCTTAACCTGGATTTCCGGGACTTATTAAAGTAAAACCAAACAACTAACTTTCATCTCAATCTAAGGAGCAAAAGCCATTGAAATCATACTGGTTAAACGCCCATACGAAGCCCATATCCTGGCTAAGAATTCTAGTATTGGAAATTATAGCTGAGTCAAGAAAATACACAAATAAATATTGAACACAGATTTACCCAGTAAAATAAATTCTCAGTATATAACTATATTAGTTTTTTATCAAGACTAAATACATTTGATGCCCAAAAAAAAACTGTTATTTGTATAATTTAAACTAAAGATTATTAGATTTGTGCTTTCAACAGTTCAATATTTAAAAAAATTAATAAATTAAAAATTATGGCTAATATTAAATTTGAATATATTTGGATAGATGGGTATAAACCTGAAGGAAATTTCAGGAGTAAAACTAAGGTTATCGAAATGAATTCATTCGATGGTGATATTTCAAAACTACCTGAATGGGCCTTTGACGGTAGCTCAACCAAACAAGCTGAAGGAAATTACTCTGACTTGTCATTAATTCCGGTAAGGTCTTATCTCGATCCCGGTAGAAGAAATGCATTTTTTCTTTTATGTGAAGTTTACAATCCTGATGGAACTCCTCACGAGAGCAATACCAGACACGGACTTGAAGACTGGAAAGATATGTGGATTGGATTTGAACAAGAATATGTGATATCAGTAGACGGTAGACCTTTAGGATTTCCAAAAGGTGGTTTCCCCGCACCCCAAGGTCCTTATTACTGTGCAGTTGGTGCTGGTAAAGTTGCAGGAAGAGAATTTGTTGAGGCTCACTTAGACGAATGTTTAGACGCTGGATTAGGCATCAGTGGTATCAATGCAGAAGTAATGCTTGGGCAATGGGAATATCAAGTATTTGCGAAAGGCTCACTTAAAGCCTGTGATGATTTGATGATATCTCGATATATGTTACACAGAATGGGAGAAAATTACGGTTATACTATTGACCTTCATCCAAAACCTATTAAAGGAGACTGGAATGGATCTGGAATGCACACCAATTTTTCAAATAAAGAAATGAGAGAAAAGGGAGGAGAAAAAATGATGACTGAAATATGTGAAGCTTTTGCTAAAACTCATGAAGAACATATGGAAGCATATGGTTCTAATAATGACCAAAGACTAACAGGACTTCACGAAACTCAAAGCATGGATACATTTAGCTATGGAGTAAGCGATAGAGGTGCATCTATCAGAATACCTTCATCCACAGGTAAAACTTGGAAAGGGCATTTGGAAGATAGAAGACCTGCATCTAATGCAGATCCGTATTTGATATTGAAAAAGATTCAAAAAACGATGAAAAACGTAAAGTTTTAAAATAACAAGAGGCTGTCACTAAAAGACAGCCTTTTTTCATACAAATTTTATTGAATATTTAGCACTTTATGTATCTGTAAACTCAATTTCCAAACAGGATTATTAAGGCAATAATCCAATGTTTTTTTAACATTATCATTTGTCGTATGCTCTTCTTTTGGTTGAAGGTAAAATTGATTAAAATCCAAGTTCTCAAAATAAGACAAATCAAGATTGTCCTGAGGATACACAATTTTCAGTTCATCTCCTGATTTTTGGATAAATCTTGATCCCATTTTGGGGCTTACTGTAACCCAATCTATCCCTTCGATTACCGATATCGTACCATTGGTCTCCAGTGCAAGAAAATAGTTGTTTCTGTGAAAATAATCTATCAAAGACTTATCCAATTGCAATAAAGGCTCTCCTCCTGTCAACACTATAAACTTACATTTTGAGGCTGCTTTTATAGCTTTTATTTTATCCAATAATTCCTCTGCTTTATAGACACCTCCATTATCACCATCAACCCCTTTGAAATCCGTATCACAAAACTTACAAATAGCATTAGTCCTATCTTTTTCCAAGCCTGACCAAAGATTACAACCAGAAAATCTAACAAAAATCGCTGCTTTCCCCGCATGAAAACCTTCCCCTTGAATAGAGTAAAATATTTCTTTAATTCTATATTTCTTACCTTCCTTTTTCAATATCACTTATCGTTTTAATAATTAATTTTTCAATATCGACAGAATTATTGAAAGTCTCACTAGGTATAATTTTGGTAGTATACCCTTCCCTGTCTATATAAAATAGTCTCGGATACCCCAAACTGCCGGCATACATCATTTCACCAAAAACTTTGCTATTGAACATAATATTGTAATCTTGCCTTTTACCTTTATAATACTCAAGTAGTTTTTTCTTGCTTTCATTGGAGAAAGCAAATATCACAATATTTTCTCCTAAAATATTTTTTAATTCATTGAGAGATTTGAGTCCTTCATTACAGCTAGCACAATCTTTTTTTATAAAATATAACACAACAGATTTTCCTCTATAATCTAAAAGATTATGATTATCACCAAAGATATCAGGAGCTAGGAATACTTTTGCAGGAGTATACAATAAATTTTGTATAACAGCACCAACAGGTGGACTAAAAGGCTTGATAACAACTTTATTTGTTGAATCTGCCATTTCAAATTGCCCTAAAGCTATCGAAGTAGATATCACAAAATAAAGAAAAAGGAATTTTTGGACTATATTATTCATTAAGCAAAAATTGTTTACAAACAAAAAGGCAAATTAGTTAACTTGCCTTTCGTTTACAATGTACATACAAATCAAATTATTGTACTCTATACCACATTTGTGTTCTCCCGAATAGGGAGAATCCCAAATATCCTCTCACTTTCAATTTATCTTTCGTGTCTAGAGAAATTTTGCAACTATACACTTTTCCATTGGCAGGATCTACAATTTTACCATCATCCCAAACGCCATCATCATCCGCCTCCAAATCCCAAAGTATATCTACATCAAGCAGGCTTTTACCATTTTTATCACCGGGGCATCCATCACATGTACTCGTAGTAGCTTTGGGCAATAGTTTTACTACCCTCCCGAATACTTTACCATCTTTTTTATATATTTTCACATGAGACTTTGGTTCACCTGTTTTATCATCTATGGTTTTCCATACTCCAAGTACCGATTGACCAATTGCTATTTGAGCGAAAAAAATCATCGCCAATGCTAAAGCTAAGTTTTTAATATTTTTCATTTATTTAAATTTTAAGAATTAAACAATATCCTCAAATATAAACAAAAAAATAGAAAAATCATTGCACTAATCAATAAAATTAATAACTTATTAACATTGAACTCATTTTGAATCCATAAAATCAACATCTAAAAAACGTGCTCATTATATAATTTTCATCCGAAATAATTCATCCTATGGAAATTGTTTCTTTCCAAATTGGACTCAATTTTCAAATAGCTATTGTAAGAAAACAGCAATTATAGTGTCTACATGAAAACAGACAGTTAATACCTTATTCGTCTTTATTCTCATACAAATGAGGTAGATACTTTTCCTTGATTATTTGCTCCAACTCTTCAGCGACTTCAGGATTATCTTTAAGAAATTGTACTGCTGCAACACGTCCTTGAGCTATTTTAGTATCACCGTATGCATACCAAGACCCACTCTTTTTGATTAGATCCAAGTCAACTGCTATATCTAAAATCTCACCTGTTTTTGATATTCCTTCTCCATAAATAATGTCGAATAATGCAAGTTTAAATGGAGCAGCAAGTTTATTCTTAGCAACTTTCACCTTAACAGGATTACCTATGATATTTCCTTCCTTATCTTTTATTGCAGCTCCTGCTTTTCGGATATCCAATCTTACGGAAGCATAAAATTTCAATGCATTACCTCCGGTAGTTGTTTCAGGATTCCCAAACATCACACCTATTTTTTCTCTCAATTGATTGATAAAAATACATGTAGCTCCTGTCCTTCCGATTGTACCTGTAAGTTTTCGAAGAGCCTGTGACATCAATCTTGCATGCAATCCCATTTTTGAATCTCCCATTTCACCTTCTATTTCACTTCTAGGTGTCAATGCAGCAACAGAGTCAATCACTATAATATCAATAGCTCCCGAACGAATCAAGTTTTCTGTTATTTCCAAAGCTTGTTCACCATTATCAGGTTGTGATATCAGCAGATTATCAATATCTACACCAAGTGCTTCCGCATAATTTCTGTCAAAAGCATGTTCAGCATCTATAAATGCAGCAATACCCCCTTTTTTTTGTGCTTCTGCTATAGTATGAATAGCAAGAGTGGTTTTACCTGAAGATTCCGGACCATAAATCTCAATCACTCTACCTCTAGGTAGTCCACCTATTCCCAAAGCGATATCTAATCCCAAAGATCCTGTTGGAATAGAATCGACATTAACAATAGCTTTATCTCCTAGTTTCATTATAACTCCTTTACCATAAGACTTTTCCAATTTACTGATTGTCATTTGGAGCGCTTTTAATTTTTCTTTATTATCTGACATCTTAATATTTTTGTATTTGATTGTAGCTGTATCGGGTAGATATAATACTGGTTAAAATACAATATTTTTCCTCCAAAATAAAACTACCCAATCGCTATTAATAGATTAATTTTTTAAATATATTACAAATTTACATAAAATGAACGATATTTTGGTAGAAAGCATTTGTTTTTAATAAAACGATGTCAATTTTTCATTTATCAACACTAATTTCAGTGCAAAAAAAACATTTACACATATGAAAATATAATTATATAC
>JALVAD010000622.1 GCA_027011385.1 Saprospiraceae bacterium
GCAAGATATTAAATTATAATCAAAATAACAATTATTTTATTAGTGTTTGCACGAAAACAGACACTATTTAGTGTTTGCACGAAATTGGACGATTTTTGCAGTTTTGATAATTATTATTTAGTTTTTGACTTTTTTTATAACGCTTTAAGGTCTTTGTTTCAGATATTTACAAAAAACACAAAAGATGGAGATAAGAATCAATTCACAATTTGATATGTTTTTTTGCAGACATTATTTATATTGCAACAAAATTAATAATTATGGGAGATAAAATAATGGAAAAAGATCAACAACAACTACTAGGACATCCGGTAGGATTATTTGTGCTGTTTTTTACTGAGATGTGGGAAAGGTTTAGCTATTATGGCATGAGGGCATTGCTTATTTTGTTTTTGATATCAAAAACGGTTGACGGAGGATGGGAATGGTCAAGAAAAGAAGCGACTACTCTTTTTGGGTGGTATGTGATGTTAGTATATTTATTGCCATTGTTAGGTGGGTGGATTGCGGACAATAAATGGGGGCATGTGAAAACTGTTATTGTTGGAGCTTCCATTATTACTTTGGGACATGCTTCTATTGCCTTGGCTGACTTACCCTTTAGTATGAATCTTGATTTTTTATTTTATTTTGGATTATTGTTTTTGGTCTTAGGTACAGGCTTATTTAAGCCAAATATGTCTTCGATTGTGGGTAAAATGTACGAAAAAAATAGTCCTAAAAAAGATGGAGCATATACCATTTTTTATATGGGGGTCAATTCAGGTGCGTTTATAGGCACATTATTAGTGGGTTGGATAGGTGAAAATTATAGTTGGAGTTTCGGCTTTGGTTTGGCAGGTGTTTTTATGCTCTTTGGACTATTGCAATTTGCTTTTGCAAGAAAAATATTTGGGGAATATGTCAACAGACCTCAGCCAAAAGTACATGAATTATCGGAGGAAGACCAGAAACTTATGATTCCATTTACAAAAATGGATAAAGTGAATGCATCGATTGGAGGATTTTTTGCTGTTTCTTGGATTGTTGACGGTCTGTATGCAGTCGTTACTCGTGGTAAACATTTTTTAGTTCAGGATTTATTGAAGTTCGATTCTTTTACAATTGGTATGTCAGAAATGTTTTTTATTCTATCTTTAGTAGTCTTTATCATTCTTGGAATCAGAAGAATAGGTAGATATGTTAAAATAGAAAGAGATCGTTTGATTACGATATTTGTTTTTGCTTTCTTCGTTATTTTCTTTTGGGCTAGTTTCGAGCAAGCAGGGACATCTATGACTATATTTGCCGAGTCCTATACCAATAGAGTATTAGATGGATCCGGAGTTATGATTTATAAGGTAGTAGATTTTATATTGTCGGTGACCCCTTTATTGATTCTAACTTGGGTGATTTTCAACTTAGCTTCCAAAATATTCAAGAAATATCCTCTCACGGTTATATTTACTACAATCAGTTTTATTATTATTTGGATATTGGTGATTTTTAGATTGAGGGACAAAATGCTTGGTACAAGTGTTGAAGTAGATACTACTTGGTTTCAGATTCTTAATCCATTTTTTATTATAACTTTAGCTCCGTTGTTTACTAAGCTTTGGGAAAAAGTAAAGTTGTCAGGTCCTCAAAAATTTGCGTTAGGTTTAGCTCTTTTGGCTAGCGGATTTGCTGTATTAGCTTTTGGTTCTATGGGGATTAAAAATGGTGCTATGACAGCATCGGTAAGTATGGTTTGGCTTATTTTGGCTTATCTCTTGCACACAATGGGTGAACTGTCAATATCCCCGGTAGGGCTATCATATGTTAGTAAATTAGCTCCTTCAAGAATGCTGGCATTTATTTTTGGTATTTGGTATGTTTTTACCGGTCTTGCAGGAAAATTGGCAGGAACGATGGCAGGTTATATGGATGATGTATCTAACGCTACTGGTATGTCAGGGTTTTTCTTGATATTCACATTAGTTCCTTTGACTGCTGCCTTGATATTGATTTTATTCAATAAGGTAATACGCAAAATGATGCATGGTATAGAGTAAAAAAATCACCTATATGGTCTGGATAAAAATTGCTATTTTAGTGCAGCGTACAAAAAATAAATAAGATGAACTTTGTAGTATCAGGTATAACAATGTGCCGTTAGGTACAATATATTGGAAAAGAAATTATTTTATTATTTCAAAAGCGCGTCGTAGGTACTAATAATTGAGACAAAAGGGAATTATTTGTCATTTTGGGAAAATAATCACTTAGTTTCTGATTGTTAATTGTCTATTGTGGTAAATGTGTAAATACCCTCTTATACATTGCGACAAATGTTAAAGTTTAAAATAAATCATATTAAATTATTATATATTATAAATAATTCATATATTTGCATATTGAAATGAGTAAATTATTGCTTATTTCAAACATTCCAAAATTTCTCAGTAAACATTAATGTGTAAAATACTATTAAGTTGATATTTGTTTATCAATTAAATATATATATTAATAAAACTCAATTAAGGTTAAAATGAGAAGATTAATTTTTATTAAAGGGAAGGATTATGTAAATCTGATGAGACGACAAATTATGATAAATTTGCTCGTTCTTTCAATTATTTTATTTATTAATTCAAATATTTTTGGTCAATGTGTACCAAATTCGAATGAAATTTCAGGAGTTGTATACAATGATTTGAATTTTGATGATTCAATTGATCCAACTGACGGAAAGCTTGAAGGTATTTCTGTTTATTTGTATGATGAACATCAACAGTTGGTAAGCGAATCTGTAACTGATGCGGATGGCAAATATGTTTTAACAGGTTTAGATGATGGCAAAGAGTATAGAGTCGAAATTAAAACTCCCGAAGGCTATTATCCTGCAAAAAACAATAAATTGAACAGGCTAGTCGAATCTCCAAAATGCATGGTGGATTTATTATTGCATGTTCCTGCACTTTATACAAGTCCGGAGCCGAATATCGCTATGACGATGTTTTACCAAGGAGATGATACTAAATATCCAACGGCTTCAACTATCTTTTCTTTAAGTTCCGATTTTAACGGTTTATCCACAAGAGAAAGCGTTGCTTTTAAATCAGAGATTGGTTCAGTTTGGGGCTTAGCTTTTAGTAGGACAACTCAACAATTATTTACTTCTGCATTTGTGAAGCAATATGTATATTTAGGTAAATCCGGATTTGGAGCGATTTATTCAAGCAAGAGGACAAAAACAGGTTGGAAAACTGGTTTGTTTGTGGATCTTGTGGCTCAAGGGATAAATATTGGGAATTTGGCTGTTACTGATGCTCATGATTGTGATTATGGTGCTCAGGTAGGAAAGATAGGAATTGGAGCGATTGCACTGTCTGAAAACGAAAAATATCTTTATGCAGTAAATATTTTTAAAAATGAATTGATAAAAATTCCTCTGGATAAGAGTAAATTTTCTGAAATTGAAGAGATACCTGTTCCTGACCCTTCATGTACAGGAGGCAAAAGGCATACTTTTGCTCTCAAGAGTTATAAAGGTAAATTCTATGTAGGGGTTACTTGTGGAGCTGAGTTTACAAAAGAGGAGGCTGACAGCAAGGTGTTTGTATACGAATATAATCCTGTAACAGGAGATTTCTCAGAAATATTTAGCACGAATTATTCAAAGGGGTACTTCCATGATGTTCAGCCATTTGATGTAGATCCTCAACAATGGATTACAGATATTGATTTTACAGATGAAGGAAATATGATTATTGCACTTAATGATAGAGTAGGGCAACGATATTGTAAGTTTTATCCTGCAAAGCCAGAAGCAAATGCCAGATTGGATACACAAAACGGGGATGTATTATTGGTATGGAATAATGGAGGACAATGGGAATTGGAGAATAATGGGAAAGCTGGAATTTTTCATGGTACTGGAATTGGAAATGGGGAAGGTCCCGGAGGTGGGGAATTTTTTGGGATGGATTTTTGGCCAAAGAATCCGGGATTGCATCCTGAGACAGCAACCGGGAGTATATTGGTACTTGAGGGGACAGGTGAAGTAATTGTGCCGGTTTATGATCCAGAACAAGACGCTTATTCCGGTGGTATAAAAAGATTTGATACAGGAAATGGGAAGCAAACTGCTGTATATTCTGTATACTCACATAAGACATATCCCCAAATGGGAAAAGCGTCTCCTTTTGGTGATGTAGATGCCATATATGATCCGCTACCTGTTGAGATTGGTGATGTGGTTTGGTTTGACAAAGATAATGACGGAGTCCAAGATCCGGGTGAAAAAGGAATTTCGGGTTTAAGCCTTGCTTTATATGACGATAAATGTAATAAGGTAGGAGTAACTACAACAGATTCAAACGGAAATTATCTATTTAATGAGAATAATGTAGATTTGGATGGAGATGGTAGTTTTGAAGGTGTTGATATATTGAGTAAATATTATGTCGTAATAGATGATGGCGGTTTTGCAAATGACAGATTGGATAAAAATGGTAAGATATACTATTTGACTATTTTGAATAAAGGGTTTGGTACAAATAAAGATGAAAATGATAATGATGGAATGATAGCGCGAAATATCTGTCAAGAGTTTAATGGAAAACCATTTGTAGAAGTTAATGTTGCAGGCTCAGGTCAGAATAGATATGATGTAGATTTTGGTTTTTCTGAGGTCAAAATATTTGATTTAGCATTAAGGAAAACTGTTGTTAATGATAAGACTTTTCATTATGGTGATGATGTATTATTTAAGATAACAGTATTCAATCAAGGTACTGTAGATGCTCATGATATAGTAGTGACAGACTATATCAACAAAGGATATGATGTCAGTCCTGATGAGAATTTGCAATGGGTGTTAGATGGCGGTTTTGCAAGGTATACCTATTCATCTGCATTAAAGCCTGGCGCTAGTTTTGACGTATATATAAAGATGACAGTTAAAAGTGATGCGACATTAGAAGATTTGGTTAATCTAGCGGAAATAAGTTCAGCTAAAAATCCTGAAGGCTTACCGGGGAATGATGTTGATTCTACTCCTGACGAGGACGAAAACAATGATATGGGTGGAGTTCCATATTTTGAAGGAAATAATTCAGTTATTATTACAGATAATCTTATTGATGATGACGGTATCATTGACGAAGATGATCAAGATCCGGCTATGATAAAGATATTAGATCTGGCTTTACAGAAAATTGTGGTTGGAACAAGACCGGCTTTCGTGATTGGTGATACTGTTACATTTAAGTTCAATGTATTTAATCAAGGTACTGTTATCGCCACGAAATTCAATATTGTAGATTATTTGAATGAAGATTTGATATTTATCCCAAGTTTAAACACAGGATGGTCTTTGAATGCAGAAGGTCTTCCTGTCTATTCAGTCGATGAGGAATTACCTCCTTATGAGAATAAATCAATTTTAATAAAACTTATTATAAGCGATAAAGCTAATGTGAATGAGATATTGAATTACGGGGAAATTAGTAAAGTTGAGACAAAAAATGAAAATAATCCTAAAGATTATGATTCAGTTCCAAACATGGTTAAAGATGATGATGCAGGAGCTAAAGTAGGGACTAGTACAGATAATCAAATAAATTCCTCTCCTTTGTCAGCGATAGCCGATGAAGATGATCAGGATGTTGCCGCTATTACTATCTACAATTATGATTTAGCTTTAACAAAAAAAGCATTGAATCACAATATAGAACAAGGTGATGACGCTACATTTGAAATTGAAGTATTTAATCAAGGAATCATTACTGCTGATAAAATAACCATAGTAGATTATTTGGATAATGGGTTTGTGTTAAATGATTCAAGTTGGAGTTATAGTACAGGTTTCACTTCCAAAGCTGAGATAATACTTTCAGTTGCTAATGGTTTATTGCCTGCAACGGGTTTGTTACCAAATAGTTCAGTTAAGGTTAATATTACTTTAAATCTTGCAAGTTTGGCTGATGGAGTTAACTTCTTAACTAATGTTGCTGAAATAAAATCTTCTTATGACATTGCGGGAAATAATTTGGGAATTTACGACAAGGACTCTACTCCTGATGATATAAAAGATAATGATAAGAGAGGTGCGGATAATCAGTTGGATGGAGATGGCTCAGTTGATGAAGACGATCATGATTGGGCTTCGATATTTGTTCGTTCATCTGTAATAGCTGATCCTTGTGTATGTCTTCACAACGCAACAAATGAAGAGGATGGGCAGTTTGCTGTAGAGATCACAATAATTTCTCCTTCCGGAGAAAATTGGAAAATTGATTCACTTGTTAATTTCTATGATATTGCAAGCCCACCACCACCACCTGCACCAATATTATATACTGTTGGTACACCAATGACTGAATCTATTGATGACCCAAGTCCCGGATTAAGTACTTATACGATAAATGGAGTGCAGATTGATGATATACCTTATTATGTGAGATTTGTCAATGATTTGGGAGATAAGAAATTTATTGATATGACAACCGGTTACTGTAGTTATGATAATATCGGTATTTCCGGAGCAACAGGGACATGTAAAAATAATACAGAGAAATATAAGATAACAAATTTTGATCCTACAGCAACCTATACATGGACTCTTCCGGGTGGAGGTGGAACATTCGATGGTTCAAATGTAGGTTATAATGTCACTATAGATTGGGGAAATACAAATGGAGTGTATGATTTGGTGATTACTCCTACAGGAGGCACAAGCTGTGTGGCACCTAAAGTTCTTAAGGTTAAAGTTGGTAATTCAAGTGGAGCATTATCCGTGGAGGATTATATCTTGGGAAGTGTGGATTCAAATTGTGAATTGGAAGTGACTCCTGAGTCTATTATATCTACTCCTGTCGATCCTACAACTCCTTTTGATGTTGTATTAATAGCACCGGATGGGACTATGTTGCCAACCAATGTTATTACTTCCGATTATATAGGCATGGATATAATGGTCAAACTTATAGATCAATGTAGTGGGCAGCAAGCGATGACGGTTATCAAAGCAATAGATAAGCAAAAGCCTGAATTGACTTGTACAGACGTGGAAGTGGAATGTGATGATATGACAAATTTCAAAGGTCCTGATGTAACAGATAATTGCGATTCTGATCCGGAAGTGTCATTCACAAATGAAGTAGTGGATATGCAAGATTGTGTATCTCCTTATACCAAAATTATCACTAGAACATATGTGGCAACAGATAAATGGGGAAATCAGTCAAAAGAATGTGTACAGCATATCAGTGTAAAGAGATTAAATAAAGCTGATGTGGTATTCCCTCAGAATTATCTTGTGTCTGATAATTCAGCATTGACTTGTAATGCTTTTGAAACTGATGCCAAAGGTAATCCTAGCCCAAGTGTTACAGGTACTCCTCATTATCATGGGAGAGATTTGTTTACGATTTGTTCAAATAATTTCTGTGAGACGACTGTTGGATATAATGATTTTGTTGTGAGTGATGATGGCTGTGTAAAAAAGATATTAAGGACATGGCATGTTTTGGAAAACTGTGAGAACATTACTCCTTTTAACTTTATTACTAATGTTCAGACTATTGAGATATTTGACAGAATTCCACCAACCCTTGTTGCCCCTGATAATTTTACAGTGACAACAGATGGATGGAAATGCTCGTCAACTGTTGATTTGCCTGCTTTGGAGATAACAGATAACTGTTCAAATGAATTTACTGTAAATGTGTTTTATCCCGGTGGCAGTT
Source organism: Saprospiraceae bacterium (assembly GCA_027011385.1). GTDB lineage: Bacteria > Bacteroidota > Bacteroidia > Chitinophagales > Saprospiraceae > JADJGA01. The sequence continues at coordinate 7,713 of JALVAD010000622.1, forward strand.
TGTTGAACTCTAATGGCGGAAAAGTGGTATTGCCTGTTGGAAAAAATACAATTAATTATAAAGTATACGATAAGTGTGGAAATTTAAGCGAGGTTGATTTAGTAGTTACAGTAGTCGACGTTACACCACCAGTGGCTATTTGTCAAACAAATACAATTGTATCACTATCCAGTGGTGGAGAAGCTGACGTATCAGCATCTTCATTTAATTCAGGTAGTTACGATGATTGTGGACTTAAGGAATTTGAAGTAAGGAGAATGTTTGGTGATGATTTTGAAAAGAAAGTACATTTTAGTTGTGATGATTTGGATAGTACAGATATAATGGTTGTCTTGAAAGCCATAGATATTCATGACAATGTGAATACTTGTATGGTGACTGTAAATATTCAACATAAATATCCTCCGACAATTACTTGTCCTGATAATATACATGTGGAATGCGATTATCCATATGAGCAAGATAGTTTACCAAAATATTTTGGTATGGCTGAAGGATTTGATGTTTGTGGTGTAAATGTAGTGGAAGATGATCCGTATTTCAGCATAAGTCAATGTGGTGAAGGTTATATTAGAAGGCATTTTACAGCTACAGGTAGGGGTGGTCTCACAGCTAGCTGTTACCAAAATATTTACTTTAAAAATAGTCATCCATTTAGTATTGATGATATTACTTGGCCTCAAGCTGAATATACATCGAGTGAATGTGGGGTAGAAAATTTATCTCCTGATGTGACAGGTCGTCCTGTATTGAATGAAGATCAATGCGATATAATCTCAATGAATTATAATGATAAAACATTTTTTGGTATTCAAGGTGATGCTTGCTATACTATAGTAAGGACGTGGAATGTATTGGATGCATGTCAAAAAGTGGGAGGAGAATTTAAAAAATGGCATTTTGATCAATTGATTCATGTAATCAATACTGTAGATCCTACTATTCAAGTTGGAGCGGATGTTGATACTTGTACTTATGATAATAATTGTAAATCAGGATTTGTGGATTTGGAAGCATTTGGAGAAGATGATTGTACTGCCGGTGATGATTTGCAATGGACATATTATCTAGATTTGTATAATGACGGAATCGTAGATGACACCGTTCATCAAGTAGGGCATAAAGCTATTGCTAGTGGAGAATATCCAATAGGGAATCATAGTATTTTGTGGAGAGTAGAGGATAGATGTGGAAATAGTGTTGCAAAATCTCAATTGTTTACTATCAAAAACTGTAAGAAACCTACTGCGATTTGTAAAGATAAATTGATTGTTGAATTAGGACCGGAATTGGTAGATGGAGATACAACCGGAGTAGCAGATGTTTTGGCAGAATTATTTGATAACCATTCATTCCATTCATGTGGTTCACCATTGAAATTCAGTTATTCTTTGGATGTAAATGATACAATTCTCGATTTAGATTGCTCTTGGTTAAGCAAATCACTTTACGATATAAATATTTTCGTAACAGATACATTTGGAAATTATGATTATTGTACAACTCACCTAGAGGTTCAGGATAATTTTTATATCTGTAATCCTTTGGATAGATGTATTACTTATCCTTCGGATTCAGTAGTCATTGAAGCGTGTAATCCTGATTTGGATCCCGGTGATGGTTTGGTAGATAGTCTTACTGTTGATAATAAATGTGGTTGTGATACATTTGATATTTCATATTCAGATGTTGCTTTGGATGAAAATGAAAATATATGTGGAGGAATAGAAAGAACCTGGACAGTTGACTTTGGTTGCGCTGATCTTGATACAACAGTATATTATACTCAAAAAATTATTGTTAAAAATGCAGATGCACCGGTTTTGACTTGTGGTGATGATGTCACAGTGAATATTACAGACGATACCAAGTGTGAAGCTTATGCCAGTATTTCGATTCCAACATATGATGCTACTTGTAATACAGGTGTTGTTGTAACTCACAATTCTGTTTATGCAGACCATCAAGGAATAGATGCTAGCGGTACATATCCCGGAGGAGTAACAACAGTTACTTTCACTTTGACAGATGATTGTGGCAATACTTCACAATGTGATTTGGATGTAACTATCAATGATCCTTATGCACCTATTTGTGTGCCTAATGATACAATTGTTGCTTTGGATGCAAATGGAAATGTTGTTATAACAGGAGATTTTGTTGGAGGGAACTCAACGGATAATTGTAATATAGCAAGTGTGGATGTAGTTCCAAATACTTTTGGTTGTAGTGATCTAGGAATCCATTCTGTTAATATTACAGTTACAGATGGTAGTGGCAATACAAGTACATGTGAAGCTAATGTTACTGTTATAGATACCCTTACACAACTTTGTAATGCACATGATACGATAGTATATCTTGATGCAAATGGAAATGGTGTTTTGAATCCTGCTGATATTTATTCTGGAGGAGGAGGATGTGGAGGGTCAAATGATGTCTCATTGGAAGCAAATCCTGATTCATTTGACTGTAGTAATTTAGGTACAAATGACGTACAGTTGATAGTGACAGATAATGTGACCGGAGAAAAAGATACTTGTGATGCAATAGTTACTGTTGCAGATACAATAGCTCCAAATTGTCTGGTACATGATTTTACAGTTAATCTTGATGCAAATGGAAATGCATCAATTACATTTGATGATATAAACAACGGTAGCAACGATGCTTGTGGAATTACTGATACACTTCTAAATGATGATTCATTTGATTGTTCTGATCTGGGTGCAGTGCAGACGGTTAATGTTACATTGACAGATGGTAGCGGAAATTCTTCCGATTGTAGTGCAAATATAACTGTATTAGATTTAGTAGATCCTAATTGTATATCAAATGACACTACGGTTGCTTTAGATGCAAACGGGAATGTAACGATTACAGGTGATTTTGTTGCAATTAATTCAACAGATAATTGTAGCGTGGATACTATCACAGTTGATCCTAATACATTCACTTGTGATGATATTGGTGACAATACTGTTAATATCACAGTATTTGATGGAAGTGGTAACACGAGTACTTGCTCAGCAACTGTAACTATTATAGATACATTGACACAACTTTGTAATGCACATGATACTATCTTAATTTTAGATGAAAATGGATTTGGAGTATTAGATCCTGCAGATATTTATTCCGGAGGAGGAGGATGTGGAGGTTCAGATGATGTTACTTTGGTAGCAGAACCTGATACTTTTGGTTGTGATGACTTAGGTGAAAATATGGTTGATTTGATAGTGACCGATAATGTGACAGGAGAAAGCGACACATGTGGAGCAATAGTGACTGTAATAGACACGATTGCACCCCAGTGTTTGGTTAATAATGATACTATTTATCTTGATGATAATGGTGAAGCGTTTGTGTCATTTGATGATATTGACAATGGTAGCTTTGATCCTTGTGGTGAAATAGTAGATACATCCTTAAGCAAAGAAAGTTTTATTTGTGATGATAATGCTGAGGTTTATATGGATACGGTTACGCTTACGGATAATAGTGGTAATATTTCAACGTGTATATCTGAGATAACTGTCTTAGATACTATTTCCCCTGTTTGTAATGCAGTAGACACATTGATTATTCCTTTAGACGAAACAGGAATGGCGGTTATTACCGGGCAGAATGTTGATGCAGGAAGTTTTGACCAATGTCAAAATATTAGTTTGGAAGTAGAACCTGATACATTTTATTGTAATGATGCAGGTATTCCGATTGAGTTTACATTGACAGTATCTGATTTAAGTGGTAACACAAGTACATGCACAGGGATAATTGTGGCACAGGATACAACACCACCGAATATTGTTTGTCCAAATGATACTGCTGTATCTTGTATGGGAGTTCCTGCTCAAAGTGACTATGTAGCTGTTTTTGGAGAACCGGTTGTCTCTGACAATTGTTCACAAGGTGGAGATTATGTAGAATCTGATATTATAAATATGGACAATTGTGGAGCTGGTGCTATTACAAGAAACTTTATGATAACCGATCCAAGTGGCAATTCTAATAATTGTACACAACTAATAACAGTTGAAGCAGAAGATGATAATTTTGATGAGGAAGATATTACCTGGCCTGTTGATACATTGAATGTTGAAAATTGTTTTTCACTAGATCCTGATTCGCTTAATAGCAAACCTGTTATTAACTACGATAGTGCCGGTTGTGCAGTTATTACGGTAGAGTATGCAGATACTAATCTCACTAATAATGATAATTGCAATGATACGATACAAAGGATATGGACGGTAGTAGATTCTTGTCAATTTGATGGAGATCCAAATACTGGAATTTATCAAGATACTCAGATATTAATTGTATTTGATACACTCGCACCTGTGATATTCGGTCCTGAGACTATGAAACTTGAACTTAAAGATCAAGATTGTAATGGAACTGATACCATTGATCTATATGGATACGTAGTGGATTGTGATCCGAATGTTGTAGTCACAAATGACTCTCCATATGCATTTGACAATAATAGTGCTGATGCTACAGGAGAATATCCGGAAGGTGATTGGGATATTACTATAACAGCCACTGATCATTGCGGTAATACTTCTACCTATACCTATCGTTTGGTTCTATATCCGCCAGATTATTGTATAAAAGCATTTTTTGATATTGAGGAAGGAGATAGTGTAATCGCTTACATCGATCAACTGTCGGCAGAGCCTTCTGATTGTATAGATTTATCATTGTCAAATACTGACCCTGATGTAGATAGTACTGTTTATTATTGTGATGACTTAGGCGATAGTGATCAGCCAATCTATCAATGGGATATGGATGGAAATTTGGTTGATTCTTGCATAACTCACGTTACTGTCAGTGATCCGAACAATTTCTGTAACACTTTTACTTTCCCCGCGATAATAGGTACTATTAATACAGAAAATGGAGAAGGAGTCGAAAATACCGGTGTTGTAATCACAGGAAAAGGTAATAGTAATCTGAAAACGGATGTAAATGGAGCATTTGAATTTATTCCTGTTGAGGGAGAAGGTAATTATAAGGTTAAACCATGGAAGAATAGAAATATTCGAAATGGGATCAATACTCTTGATATTATCAAAATGCAAAAACATATTTTGGGTATTGAGAGATTAAATACTCCATATAAGATTATAGCTGCTGATATCAATAATAATAAAAAAGTAACTGCTTCAGATATTTTGAATTTAAGGAAAGTAATACTAGGAGAAAAAGAATCATTTACAAATAATACAAGCTGGAGGTTTGTCGATTCTAGGTATCAATTCTTAAATCCTAAATATCCGTTAAATGAGGATTATCCACAAGAATTGTTGGTAGAGGATTTGAATAAAAATATTAATGTTAGTTTTATTGGAGTCAAGATTGGTGATATAGATTGCTCTGCCATTGCAAATTCAAGGATGAAAGTAAATATAAGAAGTGATGAAGATGTCATTCTCAATGTGAAAAACAAATTTTTAACCAAAAGTGAAATTATAGATATTCCTATCAGAGTAGCTCAAAAAACTTCACTATTGGGTATGCAATTTACCTTTAAATTTGATAAAGAATATCTAGATTATGTAGGAATTGAAAATTCTGAGATTGAGATAACTGATAATAATATCGGTTTGAAGAGTATTGACAAAGGCATGATTACTCTTAGTTGGGATGATATTAGCGGTAAAGATTTTGGTGAAAATAGTGTATTGCTTAAAATCAAGTTCAGGGTTAAGAAGTCGGGAGTTCTTGGAGGATTGATTGGGATTACTAATGATATTACCCCTAGTTTGGCAATTGAAGAGAATGAACAAATCAAAAATTTGGTTCTTGAGTTTAGAAATGATAGAAATGAAGCTTTTGTTCTTTATCAAAATGAACCTAACCCTTGGTCTTATACAACAATGTTTAGATTTGATTTGCCTGACAATGGTAATGTAAAAGTAAAGATTACTAATAGCCTTGGTGCTGTAGTTGATCAATACAATATTGAAGGCAAGAAAGGGCCAAACAATATTTCATTAGAGAATAATAGAATAAATCAGACAGGTGTTCTATTTGTTGACTTTGAGTTTAAAGGTGAGCATTTAGTCAAAAGGATGATAAAAATCAAATAGATTTAATCTTTATTTTAACCATTGGAGACTGCTTCTTATTTAGAAGCAGTCTCTTTTTATTGGAAATAATCTAATAATATTTGATGAACTTTGTTGTCAAATCCCTACATTTGCCGATTATTATTAATAAAACATCTTTTTACTATGATAACTTTACTCATTGTTTTAACTTTTGTGTTGGGATATACTCTAATCGTTTTGGAGCATCCTTTAAAATTGGATAAGACTGTTCCTACTATTTTGATGGGAGCAATAATGTGGGCTATTCTTTCAATTGCCTTTAATAATGGTCTTGCTGATATCGTTGATAGCCACGGTCATTTGTGGAATGTTTCAGGTGGAGAAGAAGCACACGAGGGGTTTGTTGCAACACTTGTCCATCATCTTGGTAAAACATCAGAGATATTATTCTTTTTGATGGGAGCGATGACGATTGTTGAGTTGATAGACCTTCATCAAGGATTTGAGGTTTTGAAAGGATACGTTAGAACAAAAGAGAAAAAGAAATTGCTATGGATAATAGGGATTATAGCTTTCTTTTTATCGGCGATTATTGATAATTTGACGGCAACTATTGTTTTGGTGACTCTATTACGTAAATTAATACATTCAAAAAAAGAAAGGTTGTGGTTTGTGGCACTTATTGTGATAGCAGCCAATGCAGGAGGTGCTTGGTCTCCAATAGGTGATGTTACCACAACGATGCTTTGGATTGGTAATAAGACTTCAGCTGCGGGGCTCGTAAAGGAATTGCTAATACCGTCATTTGCTACATTTGCTGTACCGTTTTTTATCGCTACATTACTGCCGGTGTTCAAAGGGACTTTGGAAACAGATGAGAGTGAATTGACAGGTGAAAAATTAAAAAGTAGCCGTTTGATGCTTTATTTAGGGCTTGGTATGATTATTTTTGTACCCTTTTTCAAGACAATTACTCATTTGCCACCGTATCTTGGTATGATGTTTAGTCTAGGTATTGTTTGGCTTGTGTCAGAGTATATTCATCCCGAAGAGAACTTTGATGAAAAGGATAGGCATTTGTATTCAGGTCTGAGGGCATTGTCTAGAATTGAGCTTTCTTCTATATTGTTCTTCTTGGGTATTTTGATGGCAGTTGCTTCGTTAGAAACTCTTGCTGTTGAGAATATGGGTACATTGAAATACATGGCAACGATGTTACAAAAATCAATTCCAAACCAGTATATTGTGATTAGTATTTTAGGATTATTGTCAGCAATTATAGATAATGTTCCTCTCGTTGCTGCCACAATGGGGATGTATGATTTTCCATTGGATCATCACTTGTGGCATTTTATAGCTTATGCAGCCGGTACAGGAGGTAGTTTGTTGATTATTGGTTCTGCTGCCGGTGTCGCTGCAATGGGAATGGAGAAAATTGACTTTATCTGGTATTTCAAAAAAATCACTTGGCTTGCATTCTTAGGATATATTGCAGGAATTGGCATTTTCATGCTTATGGATGTATTGTTGTGATTAGCGATAAAGAGTTACAGGTTTTTGTTCCGGACTGAAGCGAAGCGGAAGTCTCGCATAGCGAAGTGTACTGCGGGATTCCGTGTTTTTCGTTCCGTGTTTCATGTTCAATGTTCAATGTTTCATGATTAATGTTTCATTTTTGTTGGGGTTTCAACAGAGATAAGGGAAAACTTAGGACTCGAAAGCAAGACTGCAAGGAGTGATTTGGAAGCCGGCTTTTATTCGAGGGTTTGAAAGCTCAAGGTTCAAAGTTTTGGGCTGTAGCGAAGCGAAAGTCCCGAGTAGTGAAGCGTACCGAGGGATTTGGAATATCGAATATCGAACAAGGATTTATGATTTGAGAAGTGAAAAAAAAGCGAGGTCAGAGATGCTCGCTTATCAGGAAAGCATAACTGTCTGAATTAGGATTTATAGGATTTGAGGATTGTAGGATTTTGTGTAAAGTTGGGAATTATTGATAATTCCAAAATTTAATACTAAGAAGATGTAGTTTGTGCAGTGCAGAGTAAGCAACAGGACAAAACCTATAAGGATTTTGAAATCCTTATAGGTTTGCTACAATACTTACGTTCATTTCTTGCTACTCTTTTACGAATTTATCAATCAGATGCACATTTTCATTTTCGATTTTTACATAATAATTGCCGGATGGTAGGTGTGCCACATTAAAAGATAGTGATTGATTGCCTTTGATAATTGTCTTTTTAAAGGAATTCACTTCTTTTCCTTCGATATTTAGAATATTGATGTTTACTTCTTCATCAGATTTGCTTAATATTGAGAGGTTGATGATATCTTTTGAAGGATTTGGATAAACATTGAGTATCTGCATCGAAAGTTTGTTTTTGTCATCAAGGCAGTCATCCATATATTCAAAACCGGCAGTACCGTCAAATAATATAGAGAAACCGTTATGTGAGGCGTAGTTATTGACAAAAAGCACATATGTTTCTCCTTTTATTGCATCAAGAAATTTAAGGAAATTATCATCTGAAAATTTGCAACCGTTGAGTTCCACATTATCTATGGAGCGACTGTCAAGTCCTGTAACTCCAAGGCATCGGGAATCATCGGTATCCGAACCTATGTTTTTGCCCGAAGCCATACATCTGATATCGGATTTGGTAGTACAGAGATTGT
>JALVAD010000623.1 GCA_027011385.1 Saprospiraceae bacterium
TATATTAAGCAATATTTATGAAAATAAAAAAAACAAAATCTGCTAAAACATCTTACAATCTTGGATTATTAATCATAGGAGGCAATCTCCTATTTACACTTTTTTTTCCAAAATTATATATTATTTTTATTTCGTGTGTTCCATCTTCAACTTTTTGAAGACCCGAAATTGTAAAATCATAAGAATAAATCAACCTAAGTTTATAATTAATATTACCACCTAGTAAAAACGATATGGAATCAAATGTTCTGTTGTCATATCCTCTAAGATTCACTCCCGTTAAATAATTATTTTTGTACAAGCCGACTATTCCTATATCATTTTGTATTAAAACAAAATCCGTATAAATCAGACCAAAAACTTTAAAAGAGATATCCTTTGTATAGCTATAAATATACTGCCAATTAAATCTCAAAATCTCTTTTCGCTCATATCCCGATTTATCAGATACATTTATTTCTTTATCAAATATTATTCCAAACTCAATATTATTGTAATAATAAACTCCAAAAATACTCATCTTGACCATATAATCATCGGAAGACAAAATACCGTTAATAAAAGGGTCATTGTGATTTAACTCTCCCTGAGAATAAAATCCTGTAGGAGTTATTATTTTATTTTTATTTATTTTCATATTCCTTAAACCGGATCCCATTCCAAAAGAAAAAAGTCCTAAAGATGACTGATGAACATAATTATATGACAAATCTATACCAACACTATTACTAATTCCTGACTTTATCGAAGATATCTTTGCTCCAACAGAACCGTGAAGTTGGTACATCGGTGTTGTATAAGATATCGAATAATTTTTTGGAGCTTCAGCCAGACCTAACCATTGCTCTCTAAGGTTCAGGCTTAAAATCTTACTGCCGTTTAATCCGGCATATCCAGCATTGATTCCATACTTATCAAAAGCATACAATGAACTAGGGATTATATTTTGAGCTCCCAGACTTGAAACTAAGGACACAACTAGTAATATATATACTGTGTACAAAATCGTCTTTATTCTTTTCAAAAAGTACATCTTTTTAATCAAATGACAGCAAATAGACTGTTTTCTTATAACCACTAAACAGATTTTCTTTTGCAAGATAGAAAGAATTCATCAAAAACAAAATTAATATGGCACAGCTTTGAATAATATAATTATTTTTGCATCAAAAATAACACAATGGTTAAAATAGGTGATGTAGAAATTGGTGATTATCCATTATTACTTGCTCCGATGGAGGATGTTAGCGATCCTCCTTTTAGGTTACTTTGCAAACAAAACGGTTGTGATATGATGTATACTGAATTTATTTCAGTAGAAGGATTGATAAGAGATGCCGATAAAAGCTTAAAAAAACTTGATTTCTTACACGAAGAAAGACCTATTGGAATACAAATTTTCGGTGCGGAAATAGACTCTATGATTGAAGCTACTAAGACTATTACTCCATATAATCCTGATGTAATTGATATCAACTTTGGTTGTCCTGTAAAAAAAGTCGTTAATAAAGGTTCTGGTGCAGCCTTACTAAAAGACATTGATAAAATGGTAAAGATGGCTAGCGAAATTGTAAAAGCGACAACGCTACCTGTTACTGTAAAAACCAGGCTCGGATGGGATCATGACTCTATAAAAATAGAAGAAGTGGTAGAAAGACTTCAAGATGTAGGCATAAAAGCAATGTCCATTCACGCTAGAACCAGAGCTCAAATGTACAAAGGAGAAGCAGACTGGGATTATATAGGTAAAATAAAAGACAACTCAAGGATTCATATCCCAATATTTGGAAATGGTGATATCAATTCACCACATAAAGCTTTAGAATATAGAAACAGGTACAATGTCGATGGCATTATGATTGGTCGTGCAAGCATTGGAAATCCATGGATTTTCAGAGAAGTAAAACACTATTTTGAGACAGGTGAATTATTAAATCCTCCAACAATACAAGAGAAGGTCGATGCGGTAAAAGCACATCTAAAGTATAGTATCAAATGGAAAGGAGAAAGGCTGGCTGTATTGGAAATGAGAAAACATTACTCCAATTACTTCAAAGGACTTAAAGATATAAAACATTACAGAATGGCTCTTGTCACAACTTATGAACCGGAAGTGTTGTTTAGTATAATGGATGAAATTGTCCAACGGTATTCATAATATCATTTAGAAAAAAATAAAGTGTTTTGAATGGAAATATTGATTAGTGATAGTGAGAAAATATTGATTAACTCAATAGCAAATGCATCAAAAAATTTGGGTGTGAAATCATATATTATCGGTGGATATGTCAGGGACAAAGTAATGAAAAGGCCTTCCAAAGATATGGATATAGTTTGCATTGGCGATGGGATTGCATTAGCAAAAGAGCTTTCAAAACTTTTAGGAGTAACTAGAGAAATCGTAATATTCAAAAGATTTGGTACAGCGATGGTAAAGCACAATGAATTTGAATTGGAGTTTGTAGGTGCGAGAAAAGAATCATATAATTTTGACAGCCGCAAGCCGGTCGTAGAGTCCGGAAGCTTCCAAGATGACCTTAACAGACGTGATTTCACGATAAACACACTAGCAATTGAGCTAAAACAAGATGATGATTTAAGGATTGTTGATACTTTTGGAGGTTTGGATCATATAAAGCAAAAACTTATAATAACCCCATTAGATCCGGATATTACTTTTTCTGATGACCCATTGAGAATGATGAGAGCTATCAGGTTTGCAACCCAACTTAATTTCAATATTGATGAAGCTACTTTTAAAGCAATAACAAAAAACAAAGATAGAATTAAAATAGTTTCCCCCGAAAGGATAAGTGAAGAATTGCAAAAAATTATTGCCGCAAATAACCCCTCCAAAGGATTCAAATTACTTTTTGATTCAGGATTACTTCAAATAATTTTTCCTGAGTTAACTGAATTAGCAGGAGTAGAAACAAAAAAAGGATTGTCTCATAAAGATAATTTCTATCATACCATACAGGTTTTAGATAATTTGGCGGCAAAATCAGATAATCAATGGTTGAGATGGGCTGCCATACTTCACGATATAGGAAAAGCTAAAACAAAAAGGTTTAATAATAAGGAGGGGTGGACATTTCACGGACACGAAGTCGTTGGTGCAAATATGGTATTCCATATTTTCAAAAGGATGAGATTGCCCTTGGATCACAAAATGAAATATATCCAAAAACTTGTGCGTCTCCACCTACGTCCAATGACATTGGTCAAGGAAGAAGTAACAGATAGTGCTCTCCGAAGATTGCTTTTCGAAGCAGGCAATGATATCGATGATTTGATGATTTTGGCCAAAGCAGATATCACTTCAAAAAACGAAAGAAAAATCAAAACTTTTCTTAAAAATTACGATTTGGTTATTGAGAAGCTAAAAGAAGTTGAGGAAAAAGATAAACTTAGAAATTGGCAACCTCCGATTTCCGGGGAAGAAATTATGAAAGCTTTTGGTCTTAATCCTTCCAAAGAAGTAGGCATAATCAAAACAGAAATCAGAGAAGCTATTTTGGATGGTAAAATAGCCAATAATTATGATGACGCTTATAAATACATGAAAGAAATAGGTGAAAAAATGGGCTTGAGATAATTATGAATTTAAAGCATCATAAACCTTTTTACCAATTGACTTGCCAACCACAATAGAGATATCTTCTATAGAAGCTTCTTTAATCTTATCTACCGATTTAAAATGCTTTAATAATTTAATTACGGACTTATCCCCTACTCCCTTGATATCTTTAATACTTGATTTGGTGAAATCTTTAGATCTTTGATTACGGTGAAAAGTGATGGCAAATCGATGTGCTTCGTTTCTCAATTGCTGTATTAATTTAAGCGACTCAGATTTTTTATTGATATGAAGAGGAATAGAATCTCCGGGAAAATATATTTCTTCCAATCTTTTTGCGATACCCACAATTGTCATTTTATCAGCAATCCCTAATTTATTAATGCTTTTCATAGCTGAACTCAATTGTCCCTTTCCCCCATCGACTATAAGCAGTTGAGGCAATGGTTCATCTTCTTTAAGCAATCTGGAATATCTCCTATACACTATCTCTTCCATCGAAGCAAAATCATCGATTCCCACTACTGTTTTAATATTAAAATGCCTATAATCCTTTTTAGATGGTTTGGCATTTTTGAATACGACGCAACTCGCTACCGGAAAACTACCCTGAAGATTTGAATTATCAAAACACTCAATCTGATAAGGCAGAACATCCATTTGCAAATCATCTTTTAAGGTTTTCAATATTCTTTCTGCAGATGAAATTTTCTTCTTTTTTTCCAAAGCAGTTTTTTGAGTTTGTAGTCTGAAGTATTTCACATTTTTAACCGACATTTCAAGCAATTTCATTTTGTCTCCTTTTCTTGGCACTGTTATTTTTACATCTTCAAGAACTGTTTTTATCCTAAAAGGCAAAACTAATTCTTTGGATATACTATTATACTTCCGTCTCAAAACATCGATTGCATATCTTAAAATAGTTTCTTTATTGTCATCCAGATTTTTTTCTAACTTGACAGTATCTGCCAAAATAATACTCCCATTCACCACTTTAAGAAAATTGACATAAGCAAAGTCATCATCCATCTCCATATAAAACACATCCAAATCCTTTATTTTTGTACTTACTACAGTAGATTTTGATTGATAGTCCTCAAATGCAACTAATTTATCTTTAAATTCCTGAGCCTTTTCAAATTCAAGCCTTTCGGCGTAATAATTCATATTTTCTTTTATGTAGCTTCTTACATTTTTAAAATGCCCTCTGAGAATATTTTTTACTTGCTCAATCATGCTATTGTACTCTTCCTCGGATTGAAGTCCTATACATGGAGCCAAGCAATTTTTGATATGATACTCCAGACAGACTTTAAACTTACCGGATTCTATATTTTTTTGTGTAAGATTGAGCTTGCAAGTCCTAATTTTAAAAAGTTTTTTGATCAATTCTAACAGAATATTGGCTCTGTATTTAGAAGTATAAGGACCAAAATATATAGATCCATCTCGTATCACATTCCTTGTGAATTCTACTCTAGGGAAATTTTCATTTCTAATCCTTATATAAACATAGGACTTCCCGTCTTTGAGCATTACA
>JALVAD010000624.1 GCA_027011385.1 Saprospiraceae bacterium
AAAGATATTAGATGCATTTCATTTCTCAAGTGGTTACAAAAAAAATCACAATTAATTTAAAAAAAATAAACAATCATTTTATTCGTGTGTTTGGCTAAAGAATATAAAACTTAAACTTGGATTAAATGAATAAAACAGTAATAGCAGAGAAGTATTTAGTCAATACAAAAACCATATCTAAAAATAGAACTATTTTCACTTCAGTTGATGAAATAGAGATTTTTCTAAAAGGAAAAATTGAAGAACACAAAATAGCTACTTATATCAGTACTTTTGACCATTATGCACATACAAAAAATATTGGAGGAATGATTCCTGGCGATATCAAAGCTTCAATAAATATTTTATGTTGTTTTGGCATGGCTATTCCAAATGCAGATTTTATGGCTATAAAGCCAATGTCAATTGCTGTGGTAGAAAAACCTGATAGTTTCGTCTTTAGTTTTATTGAAGCTCCTGCACCTTCTGTTCAAGAAGCTATGGAGAATTGGATAAAAGAGATTGAAAAATAGAATTGGGTATTTTCCCCAAATCACTCTTTAACAATCTTCACAACTTTTGCTAATGATTTACCTCTAGTAAAAATCTTTAGCAAATACAAGCCACTATTGAGCAGTGAAACATCTATTTTTCCACCTTGGATTATTCCTTCAGAAACCTTGTGTCCCGTAATCGAATAGAGTTGATATTTTGTTTGTATATCTCCACCTACTATTGTTATTTCATTGTGTACCGGATTTGGAAATATCCTTATCCGGGTCGATAATTCTTTGATACCATCAGCTTCAAAATAAGGCACTTTGGCATTTTGAATCCCCGTACCTGGAGACCAACACCATACAAAAGGATATTCTCCCGACTCGACTTCTATCATTCCTGCATAGTCAAAAGCCATACCGTCATTAGCATCTTGCCAACTCTTTCCATTATCAGTAGAATATTGTACACCCAAAGAATTGCCATATCCTCCCGAATGGTAACTTTTTGATGAAGTCGCATATATGATATCCGAATTTTGAGGAGCAATAGAGACTCCTCTCATATCCTTATCAGGCAAAAGATTAGCACTCCAACTGTCCCCTTTGTCATCAGACCTGTACAAACCACCTTGAGGACTAAGTACAGTCACATAAACTCGCCCTTGTACATTGGGATCAGATTGAATATCAAAAACTCCCTCCCAAGGATAAATGGGATTGTCCCAATCAGACCAATCAATCCAAGTCGGAGCAATATCCGGTCTTGTATTTGAATGTTGTTTGCGCATTTCAACAAGTCCGACTTCTTCCCAATCTAAACCGGCATTTTTTGTTTTCCACAGACCGTTTTTACCTCCTGCATACACTATTTCACCATTAAAATTATCCACTTCGGTAAACTTTAATCCTCCGTTTCGCAATACCATATTCCATTTCATCCCTCCATTTTCGGATTTATACACATCTCCATCTACAGTCACATACAATACCCTTTGATCTATAGGGCTATTTCTATCAATAGATAATCCATACATACGTATAGAACTTTCAAACTCCGGTAATCCATCATGCAAGAGTACCCAATCTTCACCATAATTTGTACTTTTGAATAATCCCGTTGGAGCATAGGAGTTTTCGATAGAATCAGTAAGTTGCTCTTCACTAAAAGAAGCCCAGACAACACTATCTCTCAAGGGATCTGAAATAATAGTCATCACATTTGCTCCCGCTCCTCTTTTAGCGATATTGCTTTCGATTGTCCCATCTCCCAAATTCCATGAATATTCAGGATAAATATTGTAATCCGGCTGAGTTCTAGTCCAAGATTTACCGTGATCTCGAGTGTACCAAAATCCAATATCATATCCTCCAATATATACAACATCAGGATTATTATCATTGACATCCAAAGCATTTCCATTGATATTTTCAACTCCAGTCGAAAGCCAGTGATATTTTGATATTTCCCGTGTCGAAACATTATTCAAAGTCTTGCCTCCATCAAAACTTGCCCAAGCCCATTGTCCGAAAGAACCGTAAAATCTATCAGGATTAAATATATCTTTAGTTACTGTCTTATTCAATCCATTGAAACTTGCCGACATTGTGAAATATTGGTTTTGGGTATATCCTTTGAACCAATTTTCTACAAATCCTATATGTGTCCAATGCGCTCCACCGTCCTTTGTTTCCCATGTTCCGGCATCATCATACCAATCATATGGAAACAGCACATCTACCAACCTAATCACATCAGGATTGTCAATTCCCACGCTTATTATTCCTGTTTTGTCCGATATTTCTTTAAATGTCAATCCTCCGTCAATACTTTTATAAAATTCTCCTGCATATTCATTATCATCATTTACGTAATACTTGTCTCCGCTACATAAGTCATTATTTATAAAATTGCTTTTAAAAGTACTGACAAACACTATTGAAGAATCCGTAGGGTGCAAATCCATATCCAAAATATCACCAAGTGAACTTCCTATCTCTTTCCAATGGACACCAGCATCTATTGATCTATACAAATTGGCAGCACTGCATCCCCATCTCGTCTTACCTGTCAATGCATAGACAATATCCGGATTATGCCTAAATGTCATCAATTTTACAAGATGAAACGTATCGGGAAAATCATTTCCTGCAATAGCGTGCCAAGTTTCTCCTCCGTCCGTTGTCTTATACACCTGGCCAAAAGCATCGGCATCGGGATGATGTGTCAAATATCCGATCATAGGGTCGGAAGAAATAACAATGTCTTCAATATAAGAATAATCTATTCCGCTTCCTTCTCGTGGAAAAACCAAATCAAAATTTTCGCCACCATCTTTAGTTTTATACGCACCTGAATAAGCTCCGGCAAAATACACTTTACCATTCGTTGGATGAAATCCAAAAGAACTAATATGAGTTTCAATCAATCCTTGGTTTGCGCCGACCACATCAAAAGTTTTTCCACCATCATAGCTACGATATATACCGCTAAGATCAGATGCCACCACAATAGTACCATCAGCAGTAGCCCCAACAGTAGCAATAGCACCACCTCCTCCGGGATTTGTCCTTATCCAATTGTGTTGAGAAAATGCTATTGTACATACCAATACCGAGATGAAAGTTAAAATTGATTTCATAAGTTCAATTTATTATTTTATTCAAATTTAGATGCAATAACAAAACCGGCATTTTGGTAATGGAATTCAAGAAACAGACAATTTCCGATTCTTATTCCTCTTCCTTTTGAATATCAGTGTTTGCTTTTTTTTCTTGCTTTTTTTCGTCTTTGCTAGTAAAAAAGCTCCTGTTGAATAGCAACAAAGTCACCACCCCAACTGTAATCGCAGAATCGGCGATATTAAAAATGGGTTGAAAAAAGATAAACCGCTCTCCTCCCCAAATCGGCACCCAATCGGGCAAATGAGTATCAATCATCGGAAAATAAAGCATATCAACTACCTTACCGTGCAGAAAACTAGCATAGCCTCCTTCCGGTGGAAATAACTGCGCTACTCCTTCGTGAAATTGCGGTGTAGCAGAAAAAATCATTCCGTAAAAAGCACTGTCAATGATATTTCCGATAGCACCGGCGATTATCAAGGAAAAACTGATAAGTAAACTTAATCTTTCGTTGGACTTAATCAGTTTGGTCAATAAAAAGAAAAGGACAATAACCATCGTTATCCTAAAGACACTTAATAGCAGTTTACCGTATTCTCCTCCCAATTTCATACCATATGCCATACCTTCATTTTCTACAAAATAAATCCTAGCCCAACTAAGCCCGAAGATATTGAATCCTCCACCATATGCATAAGTAGTTTTAATATATATTTTCAGTGCTTGATCAACTATCAAAACCAATAAAATCACTAATATAACCCAATATTTTTTTTTCATTTATTATATTTTCAATCCTTAGATTTTCCGTCCGGTTCAGTATCTCGTATGAACCCCGCAATTACCCAACCCAAAAGTCCTCCCCACAAAATCGTAGCCCACCATTGAGACTTAATCGCACAATCTGATGTGCATCCCCAAAAATTCCAATAAGTATAACCTACTATTGAACCGATAATCACTAATATTATTTCATATCGTTTTATCTTCATTATAAAATAATTTGAGTCGGCAAAAATATCAAATTCGCTTGGATTATTATTAAAAACACAATTAAATCAAACAAATTGTGGCTAATTTCAGACTATTTCATTAATTTTATAGCCATAAATATCTGAAACAAATTATCATAATGTCAAAAACTATAAAATATAATTCAATTAAAAATTGGGCAGAAGATGATCGTCCAAGGGAGAAATTATTGAATAATGGAGCTAAAGCTCTTTCAGATGCAGAATTATTAGCGATTCTAATCGGTTCTGGGTCTAGAAGTCAATCTGCAGTAGATTTGAGCAGACAAATACTTCAAGACATGAACAATGACTTGCGTATTCTTTCCCAAAAGAGTGTAGTTGAATTAACAAGATACAAAGGAATAGGGCAGGCAAAAGCAATAAGTATCGTAGCAGCTATGGAATTAGTACGCAGAAAAAAATTCAACACAAATGACAAGGTAAAAATAAACAGTAGCAAGCAAATATACCAAGAAATGTATTCCCTACTGTCCGATATCAAGCATGAAGAGTTTTGGGCTGTCTATCTTGACCGCAAGAATGTAATTATAAACAAAAAGCAAATCAGTTTGGGCGGTGTATCATCCACAACTGTCGATACCAAAATAATATTCAAGAATGCCTTGGATTTATTAGCCAGTGGAATGATTTTGGTACACAATCATCCCTCGGGAAGTCTGAACCCCAGCCCCCAAGATATTGACTTAACAAAAAAAATAAAACAAGGTAGCAAGTTACTAGACATTTCATTACTAGATCATATTATCATAGCAGGAGAACAGTATTATAGCTTTGCTGATAATGGAGCTATCTGATTTAATCCTTTTATCCTCCAATCCACTTCAATAGAAGGATAGAGGTACTTCTCTTCCTCTTTCGTAGGTATTAAAACGGTTTTCATCCCCAAACTTCTACCAAATTCCATATCTGAAACAGAATCTCCAAAAATAATACTTTTCTTAAAATCAATATCCGGAAAATCCTTTTGTGCTATAAAAGCCATATCAGGATTTGGCTTTCTGCAATTGGGAATTTCACCTTTCAATTTATCACAAAAATACACTCCATCTATTCTTCCTCCTGATTCAGATACTTTTCTAAGCATATATTCATTCACCTCTTTGAGCTCGTCAATCGTCATAAGTCCTTTCCCAAGCCCCTGTTGGTTGGTAACTACTATTATGCGGTTGAAATACTCACTCAGCCTTTTAATCGCATCCAATGCTCCGGGTAGAAATTCAAAATCATCAATTGTCTTCACGTATGAGCCCGGCAAACGCTTATTAATCACACCATCTCTATCCAAAAAGATAGTCCACGAAGAATCAAGGGAGAACAGCTTATCAACATTAAGATTATTTGAAAAAATATATTGAGACAGGTAATAATCTTCCGGTATTCCAATATCTATAAATACCGACTTAGCCTTATAAAAGCCAATTTCTGCCTTATCAACTTTAGCTTCCAATACATCTTTTTCAAAAGAAAACCTTTGCTTTTTTGGTGTATTTTGCTCGAGAAATCCTTTAGACATTAAATATACTCCCGAATTAATAAATCCATGGTCTCTCTGTTCTTTTTCTTTGAAACTGATAATACTTCTTTCATCAGTATCCACTATCCCGTATCTGTCAAAATCATTCATCTCGACCAATGCCAAAGAAATTTCAAGACTAGTAGTCTTTTTATAAAAATCATTCAATTTTAGCCCGACAAAAGTATCTCCGTTTATCACCCAAAATCTATCACCTGAAACAAACTCTACACCAAGTTTTATAGCTCCACCTGTTCCCAAAGGCTTATCCTCTATTGCATAAGATATTATTGCATCTTTAAAACTATCACCAAAATACTTTTTGATTACTTCATTTTTATAACCGACAGATAGAACGAAATGCTTTATCCCTTGTCTTTGCAAATAGTCCATTAGGTGATACAGAAATGGTTTCCCGTTTACTAATGCCATTGGTTTTGGGATATCTTTGATGACTTCCCTGAGACGAGTTCCCATTCCACCCGCAAGAATAATTGCTTCAGTTGGTTTTTGCATTATCCGATATTCACAGCTATTCTTTTAGCAATGTCCTGAGACTCTTCCTCGCTAAACTTGAGTTTAGGATTGGAAAAGTTCATATCTCCGATATCATCCAAAGGGATTAAGTGAATATGTGCATGAGGCACTTCAAGACCGATTACGCTCATACCAACCCTTTTGCAAGGAATTGTTTTCTCGATTGCAGCAGCTACTTTTTTTGCAAAAACGATATATTCTCTCAATAAATCATCATCGATATCAAAAATATAGTCGATTTCTTTCTTGGGCACTACAAGTGTATGCCCTTTTTTTAGAGGAAATATATCAAGAAAAGCAAAGAAATGTTCGGATTCTGCTACTTTGTAAGATGGGATTTCACCATTTATTATTTTTGTAAAAATTGATGCCATGATATTATATGCTAATTTCTAATATTTCAAATTCCATTAATCCTGCAGGAGTTTGGATGTCTGCAATATCACCGACTTTCTTACCTAAAAGACCTTTCCCAATCGGTGAATTGACGGAAATTTTTTTCTCTTTTATATTTGTTTCGGACTCCGATACCAATTTATATGTAACCGTAAAGCCGTTTTTAACATTCTTGATTTTCACATTAGTCAATACAGAAACCGTTGAAGTGTCGATTATACTTTCGTCAATTACCCTTGCATTAGCAAGCATTTTATCCAATTCGCTTATTTTCATTTCCAGCATTCCTTGTGCATCTTTGGCAGCATGATATTCCGCATTTTCAGATAAATCACCTTTTTCTCTAGCTTCTGCGATAGCCATTGAAATTTTCCTCCTTTCATTTATCTTCAAATCATCTAACTGCGTTTTGAGTTTATCATATCCCTCCTGAGTCATATAGTTGATTCCTGACATTTTATCTAATTTTTTACTACATTGTTCTTTAAATAACTCAACGCTTCTGTGCATTAAACACAGAAACGTCAAGTTTATAAAATTTATTATTTAAAATCTGCACAAGAGCAGACAATCTTAAAATACTAAATACTTTTTATATAATAATCCTCACTCCAAAATTATGAGATCCTCTGAATCTATAAGTAGTTCTATAAGAATAATCCAAAGCCAATTTATTCTTATTCTTTTTTGACATTGGTACATTCACAGAAAAACCTCCGGCAAATCCAGAATACAAATTATTTTCTTCTATACTTGTCGCTCCTATCTCATATCGATAAGCTCCTCTAAGCACTATCAAATCTTTAAAGAAAAACTCAACACCTCCGCCGATTTGGTCTAGAGAGAAAGCATTGGAAGTGAAATTTGCCAATCCTCTTATAAACATACTGTTGCTTAAATAATAGTCATAAGAAAATCCCATACTCAACAATGAAGGCAATTCAAATCCTTCAGCTCTGTGTTGGAATGTTATCTGATAGCTATTGAGGTTATTACCGGGGTTATTTCCCCTGAAATTCAATCCTGATCCGCCAAACTTCATCGGTGTACCTATGTTTCTAAGAGAAATTCCTAATTTGAAATTATCTTTTTCTCCTGATACATATTGAACTCCGGCATCAATTGCCGCTCCTAAAGCAGAAACATTACTCGTTGATTCCCCTACAATCCTTACTAAAGCACCTACAGATATCTTATTAGCATAAGTGTATGAATATCCAACTCCCATATGATAAAAAGATGGAGAATAGGTACTTCCATTACCATTAGGCAAATTTTCTGTTGTGGTAGTGATATCTCCAAAATCTACTGCTGCCAATGATACTCCAAGAGCACCGGTCTTACCCATTCTTACAACAAAACCCAAAGCATTGAACTGCAAATCAGAACCTTCGTACAATCTGGTATTAGCAATACTTATCATTGCTTTATTATAACCTCTTGAAATACCGGCGACATTTAATCTCATTGCAGCAACACCCATAATAGAGGATGTGTTCATACTGTGTAGTCCGGCACTATTTGCCCATGGGTTGAACAATAACTCATTTGCACCTGCCTCACCTTGTCTATCAGGGTTACCAGCAAATACATTTGACGCCCCAATCAAGGCAAGTAAAATCAGATATAATTGTATTTTTTTCATTTTCAAATATTTTATTATTTTTAATTCTTTCGAATACTAAAATCAATTTCAATAAGCATTTATTATAATCCTGTAGGATCAAATTCTCTATTGATACCAAACCACTTAATAGTTCTCTCAACGCCAAGCTCTTTTGATACAATATGAATCAAATATACACCACTTGCTACAGGTATTCCTTTATGATTCTTCAAATCCCAAACCACACTGGATTGAATTTGCTTATACTTCAAATTACTTAAATCCGAACCTTTCACCCTGTAATCAATTCCACTTTCATCTTTATTGATTTGTTTGATAAACTTACCGTCAATAGAATAAATAGTTATCTCGCATCTACCCGGCAAATTCGTAATTTTTACCTGCTTATTGAATTGCGATGTCTCATATTCTGAATATGCATAATATGGATTTGGTACGACATTAACTTGATCAAGTGCATTTTCTTTATCCAATGCTTCAACATCCTCAGGAGCTTTACCATCAAAGCTAAATAAATAAGTACCATAACCATTTCTATCCCCTTTCAAAAATGACATATCCTTTACTAGTTTACCGGATGAAGTTTTGATATCCGCCGGAACTTTATAGCTGCTTTCAAACCTCAATTCAATTCTAGCATCATTTGGAATCAATCCGTCTTTATAAGAATTCATCACAGCTGTAGAATCAGTAAAACTAGTCCCTATAATACTTGCCCAAGTTATAGTCTTTAACCCTTTTCTCATATTTATACTACTTGATTCACTTGAGAAATAATTTCTCAATTCTGCACATTCATCATATCTTGTACGAGTAACATATACCATATGCATTCCACCAAAAGTATAATTCCATGGATAAGGATCACCTATTTCTTTACCAAGCTCACCTGGTATCCTTACAAATACATCGCTCGTTGGGTTAAACATCATATCTCTACCCGTTGCCTTTTTATGTCTATATAGCGTATCTATCGCCTCATTTCCACCATAGACAGAGGCTTCACCAAAGAAAATATTCAATCTTTCTCCTGTCTCAACATCAATAGCATATCCGGGGAACCATCCCATACCGATTCCATCTCCATCTGGATCAGGAAGTCCATCCCCATCATTATCATCCTTGCTGACAGAAGGAGCAGCTCTTAATCTAAATTGCTTTGCATCTCCTTCAGGTCTCATCAATTCAGGAATCTCAGATCCTAAATCCTCAGGATACAAACCATCATAAGAAGTCTCTACTACTACACATCTACTCCATTTGGATTTGTCAGAAGTAAACACAATATCAACATTATTCATCAAGTCCTTCCATTCATTCTTTATCAAATAATTGGATTTAACCAATTTCCCATTGAATTCTCTGGAACTTGGTGACACATAAAACTGTACCGGAGTAGGCTCACTCTTAGTCAAAATAAATGGAACAAAAGGAGCTTCATCCATTCGGGAACTTAACGCTCCCTTAGGATCTATAGCATTGAATCTTTCTCCTTCTCCTGTCAAAAGATAATGAGTAATATCCCATGAAACAACTTTATTATTCGCAAATGCACTTTGCCTAAACCCGGCATTATCCTTAATTATCTGCATCCACCTTACACTATTATTATCCTTGTACTTCAATTTACTTCCGATGATACCATTATCATCTTCTTCCCTGTTAAACTTATCCAATGATTGAGGAATTGTCACAGAAAACCCTTCTCCAAAAATCACCTGTTCATTGCTAACATTGATTGAAGTATCCGCTGTATAAACTTTATTATTAGTAAGATTGGTCAATTGCCAATACGCTGTTTCATCCAATACATCATCGTCCATATTTTCATCAAGCAATTCCAATTTATAATTACTGTTTTGTATCTCAAACGGACTAAACACTGCTACCTTAATAGGCCCTGCACCTTCTTTATATACCAAGTCTGTAGCTACATTATTATCTAGTATTTTTTGCTCTGTTTCCTCAGTTAATTCTACAAAATATTTACTATTACCAATACCATCGATTCTCTCTATTTGAGGAGTTTCAAACGGATCTACATTCAACTTTGAGTATGCAATAGTACGTGGTACACCTTTATAAATTCTTACATTTCTTCTTCCCGGGAAATAAGGCTCTCTTTGACCTTCACCCGTTTTTGGTTTGAATTCAGCCCAATTATTTGTCTCGTATGCAATAGCCATGAAGTAATAAGGAGTATGATTAACCAAACTTCTTCCCTCTGAAGCAAATTGATTTTCTTCCACATTAATAATATGTCTGAGCCCCGCATCTGCTCCAACTACTTTCTTTGTAGGAATAAATATTTTTTCAGAAGCTCCATTGTTACTTGGATTTGTTATCGCATGCCAATTATATAAAGTATTGATGCCATTTTTAAAATCACATTGAAATATCAATCTTGCCTTTTCAAAATCATCAAGTTCTTGAACTGAAACATCACCATTGTAAAGCTGATACACTTGATATCCTTCAAATTTATACTCAATATCATCTGTCTTATCCTTATCTATCTTAAGTCCAACTTCATGAAAATCTTCATTTGCATTATTGGACTCCACTTTATCATTCGACAATATCAAGATTAATTGTTTATCTAGTTCGACAATATCAATATCCGGAGCATCAGGACCATCTTGAAGTTCAAAACAGTTATCAAACAAGGACTGAGCTAGCTCATCAGCAGCCAAAAGCTGTTCCAACGCAGGTCCCGGATGAACTACATTAGGTACCCAAGGTACACCAATTATCAGTTCATTTACATCTCCCGGTTTTAATACAAATGGCCCGGTTGATTGAATAGTCCTATAATCTGCTTTACTCGCATTTTTACTATACATACTCCATCCATTAGGATCATTAGGAGCATCAGGAAAAACATACTTAACGGTATCAGTACTTCCCGGATTATATCCCGTGTTTGATCCTCCTCTCGTTATTGGAGTTCCATCCTTCCAATACCCTGTAAGATAACTATAAAACTCTTTTGGTTGAGTAGGATCTTGCATTTGAGTTGGTACAGAAACTTTGGGATCAGGTCTGATATAATAAATAAATGATGTCATACCCAACTCAACTGTAGTATCACCATCTTCATCCAATGCGATGGGCAACAATGTAGTATCCAATTTCACGAACACATCGACAATAGTGGTATCTGTTCCAACTATAACCGTATCTTTTCTAAATAAGGAATCTACTCCATACTTAAAATGTGCCAATGGTCCTCTAAAATAATCCACTCCAATCATAGGAATCTTATCACAATAGGTATTTACTCCACGGTCACAAGAACAACCATCAATCCCATCTTGATCATCTGAGTTATAAACATACATAAGGTTAACCGGTGGAGGGACACATCCAACATAATCATCATCAGAACATCCCAAATCAGGATCAACCCACCAAGCGAAATAACAATCGCCAATATCTGAATTAGCTCTATTTATAAGTTTATATCTTTGGAAGGTCATATCATTGATCTCATCATTAGTATTCCAAGCGAATGCTTCAACCTGTACTTCCATTTGGATAGGAGTCGCATGTGACTTACTATGAGTACTACCTGCATCATTGTAAACCCAAAAGAACATTTCGTCTGCATAAACACCTGAAGGACATTCTCCTTTCCCTTCAGGAGCTTCAATATGTATAGTAGGATAATCACCATTGCAAGGATCATAATTATCATCTTCATCTCTGTCAAAAAATGGAGCTAAGTCATGGTCAGGAGGTAATTTGAATCCATATTTCTCTTGAAAATAAGGGTTTCCCTTAGCTGGCCAATACTTGACACCCTCAGGGATAGAATCGCAATTCAAATTAGGATCTTCTTTATATCTTGCTAAATGTTGATCTATTTCTCTACCTGTAACCTTAAAATGCGTATCCCATCTATCACAAATCTCTTTCTCGGTAGAACCTGTTGCGATATCCAAAGGCCCTGATGTTATATCATATTCACCAGAAGTCCTATGACCTGATACCATCATTTTAAGGCTTCCTCCCGGATCTTTACCCCCAATCCATACAGCACCTGAATACAATGACGAAGCTTCCTCTTCAGTATTTTCTTTTCTTGGTACAAAATACGAACCAACACTATTCTCTGTCCATGTATCACCACCTGTGGTCAATACAGCTCTTACATTATTTATACTTTGGAAAAACTTATCGGTAGGTTGCTCACAACTCTCCCTCAAAGATAGTTTTGTAGTAATTTCCCTCTTTTCTTTTTTCTTCTTTTTATCCTTTGGTATATATATTGTAGCAAACCCCGTTTGCCAAATAAATACAGTTAATAAGATTAATATTAAATTTTTCATATTATTATTTTTTATCATTTTTATTGATTAAAGATTAAACATTACCCCCATATAAATCCTTCTAGGTCTTGAATAATGCCCGGGTGCAGCCAATCTCCAATTGTATTGATCATAAAAAGCATCAATAGGTTTTCCTTGTGCTTCAATATTATTTATTTTTGATTCTCCATACCGAGAAACTAAAAATCCATCATCATCAGGATCTCCTGTATAACCATAAACGCCTAATACATTCTTAGTATTAAGTAGGTTCTCAACCCTGATATATATATTAGCACTTAATTTACTTGTAATCTTAAAATTCTTATCAGCTTTGAGATTCATCTCAAGATACCATGGCTTTCTTGCTCCATTTATCTCCCCTTTATACCCTGTTGCGTCAAATTGTGTAGGCTGATTTCTCACAGTATAAGGCCTTCCGGAAGAAGCTTGAGTTTGTAAATTTATTCCTGCATCCTCAAATATTTTAAATCCGAACAATTCCGGTCCGTTGTATTTCTTTCCATGGAAATATCTATAATCGATAATCGCAGAAATATTGTGTCTTTCATCAAAACTAGCAGGATATAGATTTCTAATTATTCCCCTGTTACTTGTTCCACTGGCAGCATTGGAACTAGATCCCGTACCAAATGCAAATTGCAATGTATAATTGACCTGGAACTCAATATTACCCTTTCTTCTAAAATCATATGTAAATGAAAACCCTTTTACCGTTCCATAATCCAAGTTACCATAACTTTTATATTTTGATATGGCCGGTACAAAGATATAAGGTCTAACCCTAATCATATCCCTCATCTCTCTATAGAAAGCTTGAATTTTCAAAGCTGAATTACCACTCAATTTTTGTTGAAATCCTACCTCATAGTCAATTGTCTTACTAGGCTTCAAATTTGGATTATTATAAGTTTGATTATTCTTTTGTTCAAAATAATAATACTGCATTGGGGTCATGGTAGTTCTATCGGCAGGTCTCTGTACCAATACATCATAATGTGCAAAAAACCCTGCATCCTCAGAAATAGGAAATGAAAAGGCTATCCTCGGCATAAAATTAACCTGTGGAGTATAATCTTCAAATGAAATATCGGGATTATAAAATTTAGCTTGAATATTCCTCAAACTATCTACTCTCTCTTTGTAATATGGTGTCACAATTCCTCCTTTGAATATATTACTACCATCAGTAGCAATACCACTATCTGAGTACCACTGATCTCCCTTACGAAAACCTATAACATTATTTGAGCCGGGCTCTGATACATACACTTTGTAGTCATCACCAACAGATTCGGGTTTATCCAACCCCTCTTGTGAACTATAAAATTCTTGAGCTGTTTCAATTTCATACAAAGAATATGGATCTTTTAGTACTTTGGTATTTGCATCATAATAATCAACCCTCATACCAATTCTCATAATAATATCTTTAAAAGAAAACTTATCCTGTAGATATATACCCCCGTATAATGGGTTCGCCGCTGGAGACCAAAAATCTTTTCTTCCATCTTCTGAGAAAAAATCATTAAATTTGACGTTGTTTGATAATTTATTGCCTAAATAGTCATATCCATAATAATACATTATATTTTTCCCATTCAACTCCTTGGCAGAAAACATATCTAAACTCATTTGATCCGGATTCAAATCTCTGTCAACAAAAACATAAGCATGTTCATCTCTACCTAAAAGATCTCTAACCGATTTATAAAACTTGGAATCTTCATTTTTATTGAGTTTTGTATTATATCTCAACCATGTATAGTCCTCGCCTCTAACAGGAGCATCAAACTCTCCCACAATATCATTAGTATCCAAACCAACTATCCAGCTATTTTGAAGCTCTTTAGCAAGCTCCCACATTTTTATAGGATTTACACTCCAATATCTATTAATTCTCATCTCTCCCGCAACACCTATCTCTATACTGTGCCTACCTTTCGTACTTCCTGAAGGGAATATATCAAAACCTGCTGACACATTGAAATTGTACCTTTCATTATCGCTTTTACTAAAATTATCATAAACTTTTCCTGTATTGAAATACAAATCATCCCAAACCTGACTATAATTATCATCAAGATGTCCATTGATAGTATTAAACTTTGCTAAAGTAGGATTAATGTCAGTACTTGCTTCAAAAGGGGATAATACATTAAAATACCCCACAAAATCATAAGGTCTACCCCCAATATAGGTTGTACCTTTACCATGCCAAGTTTCAGGATCAACAATACTTATAGCTTCAACTTGCCTAACATCTTGACTACCATAATAACCATATCTGGACAATTTATCTCCATGAGTATAGTCTTGAGTACCATTAGTTGTTCTTTCATACCCAAGCCTTATTGTATAATTTGCGTTTCTTATCATAAAGCCTGATTTCTTTTCATCTTTATTCACTTCAACACCTTGTTTACCAATCTTGTGCCTCAATCTAAAGTTACCACGCATTCTTTGAGTATTGTAAATAGGATTATTAGTCCAATTCAACATCCTCCATTTACTACTTGAAAACCCTTCATTACCACTTCTTGTAGGAGTAAATCTATTTGCATTATCAACATAACCTCCTGATAAGGATATATCCATATTATCAGAGATTCTCGCATCAAGTTTTGCACTTAGATTCAAGTCAGTATTATCATCATTTGGAGAAATCTTCATCGGTCCCCCCATATCGGATTCTCTCAGATAACTGGCTGTTGTTATTTGTGTTGTTTTAAATTTTGTCACAGGATTTTCTTCTATTTTCTTAATTATAGACTCTGGTGCTGCATAATAGCCAATAGCAGAAGGATCATTGTCAACCACATATTTATATTGTCCTGAAAGTCTGAATCCTAATACAGTCCTATCGTCTTTTTTGATGATAGGTCCTGAAAGATATCCACTTGCAAGATTATAACCATAAGGATCCAAATATTGAGAAGTCTCTAATTCTATTCCACCTGAGAATTTCCTTGAAGGTCCCTTGGTTGTAATCGAAATCAAACCTCCGGTAGCATCTCCATATTTTGCAGCAAGACCTCCGGTAATAACCTGCATTTGTTCAATTTCCGATTGCGGAACTGAGTTTGCAGATACACGAATTCCATCTACCAATATAGCATTGGAATTGGTTCTACCTCCCCTAAATGACATATCACCACCATCTTGTGATGATACACCTGCTGTAGTAGCAGCTATTGCATTCACACTTTTTGTAGGTAAATTAGCAATTTGATCTGATGTAACAGTACCTCCTGTGGTAGTATTATCAATGTCTATCAATGGAGCTTTATAGGCTTTAATCACGACATCATCAAGCTTAACACCGGCAGCACCCAATTCAAAATCCAGACGCATAATATTTCCGGCTTTCACAACTACACCTGTAGTCCTACTTGCTTGATAGCCTATATAACTCGCCTCAACATCATAAGTACCGGGATCCAAATTTGACATAAGGTAATTTCCGTCAATGTCAGTTTGAGTTCCCGTGATTAATGAACCGCCTTTGTATAATTTCACATATGCAAAATCTAGCGGAGCTCCTCCATCCTTATCTTTTACAGTTCCTTCCAAACTAGCTTGCGCATTTAAGCCCAAAATACCGGTCATAAAAAGTACTAAAATCAGTAGTAAATTTTTCTTCATATCAACAAATTTATAATTAATAGTAAATTTCCAAAAATTATTTAAGCGCACAATGATAAATAATTTTTTCATTCTTTCATAATAGCAAACTAAAAACTTACAGTCTTAATAAGTTAAAATAGATATTGCAAAATTGACTAAATTGTAATTACAT
>JALVAD010000625.1 GCA_027011385.1 Saprospiraceae bacterium
GTTCCAAATTACGGTAAATTAAGATTTTATAAATTTTCTGATGAAAGATAACCAATATGCCTATGAAAAAGAAGACTTTACTAATTATTCTTTTAACAATGCTTTTAACATTCATCACTACGGCATATGTCTTTATTAATTGTTGTAATGATTTAATAATTATTGATACTGAAATAATAAGATTTCGTACAAAAAACAACGAATTTTCTTTTGAGGCAATGCCTGGAAAAAGTAGAGGGGTAGAAATGATGGAAGCCCAATTTAAAGAATTTTTAAAAGAAAATCCTAATACAACAGATACAGTTATATATCGTATAGATTATAAAAATTACTTTGATATTTGTAATTGGATACAATACAAAGCAAAACCTGAATGGCAATATCCATATTTGTATTTTTGGGGAAAATTTTAATAATAGTGATGGAAAAACCCCAGTGATTACCCTAAGAAATGCTAATATTTATAAACACCCTGCCCTCTCCCCTTCTCCTTTTAAATGACATTCAAAAAATAGTACAAACTCAATAAAAGGAGAAGGGGTCGGGGGATGAGGTTAAAACGGAAAAGACGAGAGACCGTCTAGTTTTCTAGACAGCCCCTTCTCAACAAAAACTGATCAAATGATAATTTCTATTACCATTTTATCTTGACTTTAACGCAACTATTTTGTTCAAAATCCTGACTGGCACCTGATACTTTAGCACCTTCTTCTACTTTTTTAGCTGAAACTACCAACCAATATTGAGTCCCTCTTACCAATTCACTTGGACTGCGCATCCATCCCGGTGCAGCATTTGTGCTAATATCAAATGAAAAAGTCTTCTTGTCTTTTGGCATTCCGGCTATTTTGAACAAGGGTTTAGTGTTAGCAATATCCAATTCTGTCAATTTCAAACAGATTAAATCTGCATTTTCTCCGCCTGTCCATGTCGCAGAAATATCATCACTTCCTTCTTCGTGAGTTACTACCAAGTCCTTAACCAATCCTACTTCAACGTCAGTAATAACATCTTTCATCTCTTTTTCATAGCCATCATCAAATTTCAATTTGAATGAATACTCTCCTGTGGATGGTTTATTGGGAGTAAGAGGATCATCCCCATTGGTTACTTTACCCGGACCTGCCCAAAATTGTTTCAATTCAAAAGTTTTGCCTTCGGGAGTTGTTACGGTAGAACCTTTTTCTGAAATCTCAACTCCACCTGCAAAAAACATCATTTTGTACTTTGCATTTCCATTTGCATTCACTTTTTTGACAATAGCGTCAACATAAGCGTCTTCGTGTGTATCGACAGGAAGAGTATTTTCGTCTCCACATCCTGTAATAAAAAATAATCCAATGATTATTGTTAAAAATATTATATTTAATTTTTTCATAATTTTAATTTTTGTTTTTACAATTTGTATTTAACATAAACACTAAAATTTCTACCCGGCTCTAAAATCATGCCTTGATTTTTATCCGAATTTATATAAGAAAAATTTAAGTGATTGTAATACGCTTTATCAAGTACATTCAAGGCAGCTCCTCCAATGGTTAAACCTTTTAATATTTTAACACCGGCTCTAAAATCCAAAATTGAAAATCCGGGAGTTTCACTTTCGTCAAAAGATTTGGAATATCTGTCTTGTGTTCCTACAATCCTAGTACGCAAATCAAGCCAATAAGCGGATTTCTCCCATTTTAAGCCGATATGACTAACCAATGGTGCAATCTGTGCTAATGGTTCTTTGTATGTAGTATTTTGGGCATAAGTATAAGCAAAATCACTTGAAAATAATAAATTACTTGTAATATTATACTTAAAAAACCCTTCAAATCCATATTGATATGCATCTACATTCCAAAACTGCTTAGGAGCTCTTATAGGTCCTGATCCACAACCTCCGACATTTTCACCTACCATAAAATAAGAGTTGATTCTAGCTGTAATATAATTTTGCATCAAAGAATAAAAGACATTACCACCGATAGAAAATCTATTGAAGTACTTATTGACAGATAGATCGATTTGATTGTTTACCTCCGGTTTCAAATACGGATTGCCAATATAATCTCTGGAATCAGCGCCAATAGAAAATCTATTGATATACCTCTCTACCATACTTGCTGATCTGGTACCTCTACCGTAAGCAAGTTGTATCTGCAAATCATTTTTTGAATATTTTAAGGAAATATTTCCACCGATATTTACTTCGTTTATATCCTTTATATCTCCTCCGTACAACTGTGCAAAAGCTTGATCAGGGTTTTCAGCGTGTGCCAAATTATAATCAGCTCTAATACCGGCATTTGCCGTTAGATATGATGCCAACATATAATTTGATTCAATAAATACACCGTAGTCTTGAGTTGTAGCATCTTGCCAAACGCTGAATTCTTTTTCTACCGGATTATCCAATGTTACTCCCGCCGGATTCTTATTTATAGTCACATATTTATGCCCGTCTCTTTTGATAACATCAGCGTCAAAACCGGCAAATATCATCCATTTTGTAGCTGGGATCAAACCAAATTCCAATTTTCCTCCCAAAGTATTTGATGTTACAGGAGTTCTACCGTACATAAACTCAAAACTTGGACGAAGTTTATTGTCCATAAGATGATCTACATCCGAAAAATAAGCTTTAAACAGTATGCTATTTATCAATTTTGATACTTTTTCCGCCTTATAATCCAAACTGAGCATTTTGCTATTGTCTTTTGGAGAATCCATTGGTAAACCTGCATGCATGATATCCGAACCATATTTGGCTCTAAAATCCATTTGCAATCTTTGGGTCGTCGATGGGTTTACTCCTAATTTAACCGAATAGCTCTGCGTTTTGAATGAAGAAGGTACAATTGAACCATTTCCATCAGTATAATTGCCAAAATCACGATGTTCACCATTTAGGGTTATATCGTATTTTTTAGCAGCATACTGCAGTTGTGCTCTACCAACCAGATTTCCACCATTGGACTCGTATCCCCCTTCTATATTGGTATGGAAGCCATGTTTACTCGGAATAGAAGGTTTTGTAAGCATATTTACAGTTGCCCCAAATCTTTGTCCGTATCTTACTGTATAAGGACCCTTTACTATCTCTATCTTTTGCACCTCTTCAGGTATTACATGAGCTGTGATAGGATCCATTCTATTAGGACATGCATGCACTATTTTTGCACTACCATCATATTTTATATTCATCTCTTCGTATTTGAATGATCTGAAAGATGGTTCAGTAGCCATTGAACTTCTTTTTTGAAGGCTAAATCCCGGTATATCATTAAAAAGATCTGCCAGGTTTCTAGGCTGACTTCCCTTTTTAATTTTATCCGTTATCACCACAGAATGTGAGATATCGTCCAGAGAATGTGATTTTACCACAATCTCATCCAAGCCGATTTGTTTTGGATTTAACTTTATCAAGAGTCCTTGTTTTGCCGAAACTTTGATTGTCTTGTAGGAAATATGGCTAATCTCCAAAGAGCTATTTTCAGCAACTTTTATTTTGAATCTTCCACTTATATCAGTGATAGCAATTGTACCGGTTTCAATAGACTTAACTACTGCGTTTATCACCGGTTCATCATCGGTAATGTCAATAACTTTTCCTGTCAATGACTGTCCTAATGATGAAATAATACTAAACACTAATACAAACAGAAAAATTAATATCTGTTTCATATTATTGTTTTTATACCAAATAAATTTTTAAAATTTATTTGGTATTATTTAAAAAAATACTTGAAAAGGATGACCAAAAAGACTTACAAAATGATTTTCAATGAATAAGCTTTTTGGATAACCTACATTATTTAGTGTCAAGTCAAACATACTATTTCGTACAAATTGAATTTGCTAATAGGTTAATCTCGCTGGACAGCGAGATTAGCTCAGTATATGCTTTACCTTGAGCCATCTTGCTGTACAGCAGGACTTTAACCTCTTGGCGACATCCATAAACATAAACCCGAAAAACATTACACTTGACTTGACACTAGAGTCTGTTTTCAAGCAGACACTACATATACCTTTAAAATTCGGGAGGAGGTGTAGGAATGTCCAAAAATACATCATTAAAAGCAGGCAGTAAATAAACCGACCCTATTTGTTTTATAAAATAAAAACTGAAATTCGAGTTTGAATTAATATCCAAGATAACAGGAAATATTTCTTTTAGGTTTTGGGGAATCGGAACAGGCTTGTTAGGGTTCTGATCGTTATTTTGTGCTTTTATTTCTTTTTTAAGATGGCATTTACCATTGCAATGCATCATAGGTTTATCCTTGTTCTGACAAAGAACTTCAGCATAATACTTTTTATGCAATACATAGTGTATTACCGGATTGAGTGGAATAAACAATACGGTTGAATACAATAATATCAATGATATGCTTAGATATCTTTTAAGAATAATATAAATATTAAAATGATGAAAAAATAATTAAAAACAAAGGATAGATATCATTGGAAAAGTAGATATACAAAAATTTTCAACAAGATTATTTTACTGAAAAAATAAGCTAAACTAAAGATGATACTCCTAAAAGTACAATCTGTAATAATAATCTTGGTGGAAACTGATATATTCTCAAGCTAAACGGTTCTTCAAGTTTTGACTTAGTGCGCGTTGCACAAGATATTTGTCATAAAGAAACCCTAATTGATTTGAGCATACCTATCCTTTGCAAATTTAAGAATTTAAGATAGGAGGACGGAAAAAATCATTTTGATTCAAAAAATTATAATCAAAACTATAGACAAAACGACTTTTTAATTTAATAAAAATATCTTTATTTTCTAAAACAGTCAGTCTGTTGACATACAAAGTATTATTGCTACTCTCAACTTTGGGAGGTTTGGGTTTGTGATTCGGACATATATCATTTACCCTTTTGATAAGTGCTTTTAGAAACAATTGTCCACTATTGAACATATCGGGCTTTTCGTTGTAACAAGCTTCTTTTGATTGATTATATTGGTAATAATAGATAGAATATGTAACAACAACCTTGCTTACATCCACTAGAGTAGCAAATATAAAAATTCCCATTAATAAAGATAATATGCATTTCTTT
>JALVAD010000626.1 GCA_027011385.1 Saprospiraceae bacterium
GTGTTATATTTAAGAGCAAAAACGATTATATCATTTAATCAATTAAAATTAGATTAAAAATTTTTATTAATGGATAAAAAAAGATTGGAATATAAAATAAACGAGGACGCTAATAAACTTTTATTGAGTAGGCTAAATCATAAAGCAGAGAAAATAAAATTAGGTGGAGGTAAAATTAAAATCGAAAAGCAACACAAAAAAGGAAAACTAACAGCAAGAGAAAGAATTGAGTATTTAATCGATAAAAACACTAAGTTTTTTGAATTTGGATTATTTGCTGCCGACGAAATGTATAAAGAGCATGGTGGTTGTCCGGCAGCCGGTGTTGTAACGGGGCTTGGATATATTGAGGGGCGTCTGTGTGTGATTGTAGCCAATGATTCTACTGTTAAAGCCGGAGCATGGTTTCCAATGACAGGCAAAAAGAACCTTCGAGCGCAAGAGATTGCAATGGAAAATAATATCCCGATAATATATCTTGTTGATAGTGCGGGTGTCTATTTACCAATGCAAGACGAAATATTTCCTGACAAGGAACATTTTGGCAGAATATTTAGAAATAATGCTGTTATGTCTTCAAATGGCATACTCCAAATCGCTGCTATAATGGGAAGTTGTGTCGCTGGTGGGGCGTATCTACCTATTATGTCAGATGAATCCATTATAATTGAAACTACCGGTTCAATTTTTCTTGCTGGACCTTTTTTAGTTAAGGCTGCTATTGGTGAATCAGTTGACCAAGAAACTTTGGGAGGAGCACATACCCAAACTGACATTTCCGGAGTTGTGGATTATAAAGTAAAAAATGATCATGAAGCCTTGGATTTAATACGAAATCTAATAGGTAAAACAGGAGAGAGACCCAAAGCCGGTCTTGATAGAATTGAACCGAAAGAGCCTAAGAAGAAAATTGAAGAGCTATTCAAAATTTTTCCTGAAGACAGAACAAAACCATATAGTATGAAAGAATTGCTAGAGGTACTTGTAGATGATTCTGAATTGACATATTACAAAGATGGTTTTGGTAAGACTCTCATTACTGCATATGCAAGAATTGACGGTTGGTCTGTCGGAATAGTTGCAAATGAACGCAAAGTAGTAAAATCTGCTAATGGTGAACTGCAATTCGGTGGAGTTATTTACTCAGATTCTGCTGATAAGGCTACGAGATTTATATTGAACTGCAATCAAAAGAAGATTCCTTTGATTTTTTTACATGATGTTACGGGGTTTATGGTTGGGAAACGCTCAGAACATGGTGGTATAATCAAGGATGGAGCAAAGATGGTAAATGCTGTTTCTAATTCTACTGTTCCTAAAATTTCAGTTATTATTGGGAATTCATATGGTGCAGGAAACTATGCAATGTGTGGTAAAGCATATGATCCGCGGTTTATATACGCTTGGCCAAGTGCTAAAATCGCGGTTATGGGCGGAACTCAAGCAGCCAAAGTTCTTACACAAATACAGGTATCAGCTTTGAAAAAACAAGGTGAAGAACCTAAACCGGAAGAACAAAAGAAACTATTTGAAAAAACAAAAGCAAATTACGATAGACAGACTTCTCCATATTACGCAGCAGCGAGATTGTGGGTAGATGAAATAATAAATCCATTAGAGACTAGATTGTATATCTCAAAAGCTCTTGAAGCTGCAAATAATGCTAAAATCGAAAGATTTAACGTTGGGGTGATACAGACGTGATGGTTGCGAAAGGAGGCAAAAATGTGCGAAAGGTGCTACCGAGTGATGAGTTTATGCGGGTTGGATGAAGGGCGATTTTGCCGAGAAACAGGATAATCCAACTGCAATACGAAAAAATATAATAATTAATAAATAAGTAAATAGTGAAACTGATAGCAAAAACATTGACGGGACTTGAAACCGTTTTAAGTAAAGAGATTGAGAAGATTGGAGGCAAGAATATTGAAATAGTAAAAAGAGCTGTTGTTTTTGATGGTGACTTAGAACTGCTATATAAGGCGAATTTGCATCTGCGCACTGCTATTAGAGTATTGGTAGCAATTAAAAGTTTTGATGCAAAAAATGAGGATGAACTTTATCGAAAAGCTAAAGAGATTGATTGGACTGAATATTTCAAGTTAAGTCAAACATTTTCTATTGACACAAATGTGACATCTGATGTTTTCAGACATTCAAAATATGTTGCTTATAAAGTTAAAGATGCAATCGCGGATAGATTTAGAGAAATATATGGTAGAAGACCTAATGTAAATACTTACGATCCGAATGCAAAATTTAACATAAGGATTCACAATACAACAGTTGAGATTTCATTGGATAGTTCCGGTACGTCCTTGCATCAAAGAGGATACAAAGTTGAAAGTCTTGAAGCGCCTTTAAGCGAAGTTTTAGCTGCGGGAATACTTCTAAATACAGGTTTCACTACTAAAAAACATTTTTTTGATCCGATGTGTGGTAGTGGCACTTTACTTACAGAAGCTTTGATGATTAATATAAATATGGCTCCTAATCTTATGAGAGATCATTTTGGTTTTATGAATTGGACCAATTATAAGGAAAGGCTTTGGAAAGATATAAAGGAAAAAGCACAGGAGGGTATTGTGCAACCAAGTATAATTTTTTCAGGATCAGACATTTCTAGAAAAGCTGTATTTGCAACGAAAAAAAACCTTTCTATCCTGCCCTATGGAAATGATGTGGCAATTGTGAAAAAAGATTTTTTCAAAATTGAATCTTGCAATGAAAATCCTTTTATTATAATGAATCCACCATATGATATTCGACTTAAGGAAGATGAAATAATTCAGTTTTATAAGAAAATTGGAGATAAGTTAAAACAAGATTGTGCTCCTTGTGATGCCTGGATTTTTTCAGGTAATATCACTGCTTTAAAGCAATTTGGTTTGAAGCCTTCTAAAAAAATAAAGATGATGAATGGCAAATTAGATGCTGAATTAAGACATTTTAGTATTTATTAATCCAATTTATACCCGATGTAATTAAAAGGGCTGATTTCTTTCATTTTCTCCTTTAAGCTTGGATTAATATCCAATGTATCTATAAATTCGTGTATTGATTTCTTATCGATGCTAACATTACCCCTAGTCAATTTTTTTAATGTTTCATATGGTTGGGGATATGATATCTTACGTAGAAGATTTTGTATAGCCTCGGACACAACTGCCCAGTTTTGATCCAAGTCTTCATACAGTTTACTCTCGTTCAAAATCAATTTGGAAACTCCTTTTTCTAATGATGTCAAAGCGATCAACATATGACCAAAAGGAACGCCTATATTTCTAATAACAGTACTATCTGTAAGATCTCTTTGCAATCTCGAGATGGGTAATTTCATAGACAAGAATCTAAAAACTGCGTTTGCCATCCCCAGATTTCCTTCTGCATTTTCAAAGTCGATAGGATTAACCTTATGAGGCATTGCTGATGAACCTACTTCATTCTCCAATACTTTTTGCTTAAAATAGTCCATTGATATATATTGCCAAATATCTCTTGCAAAATCTATCAGAATCGTATCTATTCTTGAAAAAGAGTCAAAAACTGCTGCCAAACTATCATAATGATCTATTTGGGTTGTATATTTTGAACGAGTCAATCTTAGGTATTCTTTAGTAAAATTATCACCAAATTCCCTCCAATCAGTTTCCGGATAACAAATTAGATGAGCATTGAAATTACCAGTTGCTCCTCCGAATTTTACTTTAATTTTGATTTTTGATAGAAGATCAATCTGCTCCTCTATCCTTTCAACAAATACAAAGATTTCTTTACCCAATGTCGTCGGAGATGCCGATTGACCATGCGTTCTTGCCAACATAGGAATATCTTTCCATTCCATAGATTTGGCTTTCAATATTTCAACCAAATTATTAAGTTTGGGTAAAATAACTTCGTTTATAGCATCATTGATCATCAATGGAAAAGCAGTATTGTTTATATCTTGAGAGGTAAGACCAAAATGCACAAATTCAAGATGTTTTGTTAATCCTAAGCTCTTCATTTTTTCTTTTATATAATACTCTACTGCCTTTACGTCATGATTCGTTATTCTTTCAATCTCTTTCACTTTTGCAGCATTATCAAAATTAAATGAGCTGTGAATAAAATTCAGGCTTTCAATATCTGATTCAGTCAAATCTTCCAATTCCTTTATCCCTTCATTTTTAAGAGCTGCTAAATATTTTATTTCAACAAAAACCCTGTATTTTATCAAGGCAAATTCACTAAAATATTGACTCAAGGGTTCTGTTTTTGAATAGTATCTTCCGTCAATAGGAGAAATCGCTGTTAGTGCAGACATAATTATACATTAGAGATTGATTAAAAAGTCAAAGATAAAATCTTTTTGAATAAGGCAAATAGATGCTCAGCTATTTTTTATTATTTTACAAATAAAAAGAGATGCATTTCATTTTTTGCAAATATCTTCTTTTATTTTGAACAAGATTGAAATTAGATAGTTTAATAGAAAACTCAATAAAAGTACAGGAATGAAAGAAAGAATAAAAAAAAACTGGAAAACGAAATCATTTTTATCAAAAGCAGGCGATGCTTTTTTTTTAATATTCGTTATCGCGATGTTGTTTCCTCAAGGGCGTTTGGCGATTGGAGGAGCAATTAACAGAGTAAAAGCTTTTGTAGTAGAACCCAGTATTAAAGATGATGGTAAATTGATTCCTGAGAATGATTTTAATTGGAGTTTACAAGAAATAGACGGTAGTAAAATCAATCTTTCTCAATCTAAATCGAAAGTTATTTTTATAAACCTTTGGGCTACATGGTGTCCTCCTTGTGTTGGGGAAATGCCGGAGATTCAGGCGCTTTATGATCGTTTTAAAGACAATAAGAACATTGATTTTTATCTAATCACCAATGATAAAATAAGTAAAATAAAATCATTTATTGAAAAAAGAGGCTATACATTTCCTGTATATCATTCATTAAGCGATACTCCCATCTCGTTCAGAACAAGGAGTATTCCTACAACATTTGTTATCTCTAAATCAGGTAAAATTGTAATTCAAAAGACAGGAGCTGCAAACTGGGGCGGT
>JALVAD010000627.1 GCA_027011385.1 Saprospiraceae bacterium
GAATATTTTAAAAGAATTAAAAAAAGACGAGATTAAAAAAATTATAAAATACAGTCTAAAATATCCACCCAGAACAAGAGCATTGTTAGGTGCACTATTGGAAGAAATCGGCGTTAAAGAAGAATTGAATGATTTAAAAAACAGCTTAAATCCTTTGTCAGAATATGCTTTTGGAATTAAAAAAGAAATTTTAAATAATGCCGAAAACTGGAAAATAAGATGAAATTACATACAAACAAGGAATTATTCAAAGATGCTGTAATTGCCACGGCTCAAATGAAAGGTATTAAAGAAATTTTTATTGAAAAAGACTATTGGGTTTCATTCACTTTGAAAACAATATTTGAAAATGAAATAGGAAAAGAAACTGTTTTTAAGGGTGGCACTGCATTATCGAAATATAATAATTTAATTGAACGATTTTCAGAAGATATTGATCTTGTTGTATTGAGAAATGAAAAAGAAACAGCTAATCGACTAAAAAAGAAACTTAAAACAATTTCGAAATGCGTTGAAAATGTCGTTCCTGAAATTGAAATTGATGGAATTACCAATAAAAAAGGAATGATTAGAAAAACAGCATATTCTTATGAAAAATCGTTTAGCGGAAAATTTGGGCAAATTCGAAATTTTATTGTTGTTGAATCAAGCTGGCTTGGAAATTATGAACCATACGAAACAGGTTTCGTCTCTTCAATGATTTATGAAATGATGAAACAATTAGGACAACACAAAATTATTGAAAAATATGAAATGCAACCATTTGAAGTTAATGTATTAAGTCCCAAAAGAACTATTTGTGAAAAAATAATGAGTTTAGTTAGGTTTTCATATTCGGATAATCCGATTGAAGACTTGAATAATAAGATTCGACATATTTACGATATTCATAATTTGCTAAAAGATACCGAAATATATCATTATTTCAATTCAGAAGAATTTGATGAAATGCTACAAAGGGTTGGGAAAGATGACATTTTGAGTTTTAAGAGTAATAACAAATGGCTAAAAGAACATCCTGTTTCAGCAATCATATTTAGTGAACCAAAAAATACTTGGAAACAATTAAAGAACACTTACAACAATATCTTTAAAGAATTGGTTTATGGAGATTTTCCAACAGAAATAGAAATTTTAAATACGTTAGAAATTATCTCAAAAAGATTGAATGAAATAGAATGGAAAATAAAATAACGAAAGCCCAACAA
The DNA here is from genome assembly GCA_027011385.1 of Saprospiraceae bacterium. Taxonomy (GTDB): domain Bacteria; phylum Bacteroidota; class Bacteroidia; order Chitinophagales; family Saprospiraceae; genus JADJGA01. The sequence continues at coordinate 1,209 of JALVAD010000627.1, forward strand.
TGTGTAGCACATCAGACTTGCTAACGCTGCGTCCGCTGGCTACACTAACCGTTAGCCACAAGGTGAAAACACAAAAATGAGCAATAGTCTTGAAAAGATAACAATCTGAATAATGAATATTAGAATAACTAAATATGTTGATTTAAGAATATTATTCTTAATAATTATAGTCCTATTATCCAACCATTTAAAAGCTCAAATAAATATATCGGGAAAGATTGAAAATAATTTAGGAGAACCAATTGAATATGCAACAATTCAATTGCTTTTTGATTCGGTTTACAATCAATCGGCTTTGAGTGATTCTCTTGGAAAATACAAAATAAATGCTTCAAAAAAAGGCAATTGTGAATTATTGGTAAATATGTTAGGCTATTTACCTACACATAAAAAAATTAATCTTAAAAAAGATACAATTGTGAATTTTATATTGAAAGTTGATACCAATATTCTTAATACCGTAACAATTATAGGAAACAAAAGTCTAATAAAATCAGAACCCGACAGACTTATTGTTAATATTAAAGGAAATATTGAAACAACAGGAAAAGAAACAACCCAAATTTTAAAACAATTGCCAAGTATTAATTTATCAAATAATTCGTTAAATATGTTTGGTAAATCTTCTGTTGTTGTTTACATAAACGACCGTATTGTAAGGTTGAGCGGACAATCTTTATTAAGTTATTTAAACTCATTACCACCCGATATTATCAATAATATAGAAATAATATCCTCACCACCGGCTAAATACGATGCCGAAGGAAATACAGGAATTATTAAAATTAATACAAATAAAAATATACAACCCGGTTGGAAAGAATATTTTACTACTGCATATATTAAAAACACGTTTTCTTCGGGAATTTTATCGGCTTATATTAACTATACAGGCAAAAAAATGTTTTTTGAAGGAACTGTAAGCGGTGGAAAATATTCTTATCTCAATCAAACAAACTATTACAGCTATTTCCCTGATGAAACCGTAACAACTTTTAATCCTAAAAGATGGAATTATTACGGAGCAAAAACCAAACTAACTGTTGGTTATGATTTTAATGAAAATAACAGCTTAATAATTGATGCACAAATCCCATTTTATAACGAAAGAAACATTTCAGACATTGAAAACAGAACAGACTTTATCAACCTAGAAAACAATAAAACGGATTCAACTATTTTTTCAAACGGGCAAACAATTTCGAATAGTTATACTTACAATTCCGAAATATTTTTTAAACATAAATTCTCAAACAAAAAATCATTTTTAACAGTAAGCACAGCTTATTTAAATAATTTAACGACAAACGATAGAGTTTTTAGTTCTACAACTCAAACAAACAATATAAGTTCTATTACCGAGAATTACAAAACAGATGGTAATCAGAATTACAAAATTTTAACATCAAAAATGGATTTATCGTTTCCTTTATTGAGTTTTACAGCCAATGCAGGAGGAAAACTTTCATTTATAAATATAGCTTCAAACAGTAATTTTTATACGATTATTAACGATAATAATTTGTTAGATAGCAGTCTGTCAAATGAATATATTTACGATGAAAATATACAATCATTATATTTTAGTTTAAAGAAAAATATGGGAAAGTGGAGTTTTAAAGCAGGTTTGAGAGCTGAAATAACAAATACAGTCAGTAATTCAATTACCAATAATGATACGCATAAAAATAATTACTTAAATCTGTTTCCGTCAATCTATATTTCTCACAAATTAAATAATAAAAACAGAATAACATTTAGTTACACTAAACGCATAGAAAGGCCACCTTATCAATATTTAGACCCTTTCAAATGGTATATTACAAAGTATGATTATGCAATGGGAAATCCGTTTTTAAAACCATCCTATATAAATAATTACGAGTTAAAATATTTGTATAGAAACTCTTTTAGTGCAAAAATATATTTTACCAGTCAGAATGATAAAATAGGGAGATATGTAATTCTTGATTCACTAAATATTAAAAATCAAATACAAAAAGCAGATAATTTTTTAAATGTAAACACATATGGACTAAACATTTATAAACTATTAAAGTTTAGAAAATGGATTGAAACAACTTTGCAAGGCGATTTTTCGTATTCCGAATTTATTTCAAACAAAAAAGAGTTTGAGAGTATATCGGGAATAAACGGCACTTTTTTAATGAATAACACAATATTCTTAAAAAACAAATATCAATTACTTTGCAATATTGAAGAAAATATCCCCGGTTTATACAATTATAGAACAATGGGTAATTCTTTTCAATTAGATATAGGATTAAACTACATTCTAAATAAAAAAGGTGTTGAAATTCGATTGTTATTTGCTGATGTATTTAAAACAGCAAATCCTGAATACTATTATGTAAGCGGTGGAGTAAAACAAACATATAAAAATTATTTTGATACAAGAATGTTTAGAATAATGTTGACTTGGCGACTTGGAAATTGGTTTAATAAAACAATAGAAAAACCTTCATCATCAAATACCGAAGAAAAGCAAAGATTGTAAAATGAAATATTTTGAATTGAGAAAAAAAACGACAATAACAAAACCCAGTGGCTAACAAGCCGTATGACAGCATAGCCGACTATCGTCAGGCTACGCTGCATACGGCGAGACCGTTATGTCTC
>JALVAD010000628.1 GCA_027011385.1 Saprospiraceae bacterium
GCACTATACTAATTATGAATATTAAGAATTAAGTTTTACTTTTGCTCTTTTAAATTTGAGAAGATAATATTTTAAATAATTATAAGAAATAACTAGTATGAAAAAATTATCGATTTTGTTTTTAGTGATGCTGTTTTCAGGACTAATGGTTGCGCAAAGCCCAAATTATTCCAATGGTATCACTGTTAAAAAATTGTTTTTGGATTTTGAGTCACAAAAAGACGGTGGTAGTCTGACAGCGTTTAAAGATTACACACATGGATTTGAATTAGGTCTATCACATAGATTGACAAACAATATTAGATTGTATGTTCCCGGTAAATTTGGTGTGGTTAAAGATTCTATGCAAGGCGCATATAAGACAGTCATAGGAGCAGATGCTGTATTGCAATATTTTTTCTACAATAAAAAATCTAATATTGTACCTTATGTTTTGGGAGGAGTTGGCTATATGAAGTACTATAAAGGAGATAAGGATGTGATGATCCCTTTAGGAGCCGGATTGAATTTCAAAGTGAATGATAGAGCTTTTATAAATGTACAATCTGAGTACAGAATTAGTATGAATTTAAAGAAAAATGTATTACATCATGGTATTGGTATTGTATATCTATTTGGAAGTGTGAAAAAGCATACTGTTGATATGGGGGGAGGATTCAAAGATGAGGATAATGATGGAGTAAGAGATGATATTGATCTTTGTCCTCAAGTGAAAGGTGTGCCTGCATTGAATGGTTGCCCTGATTCTGACGGTGATGGAGTTCCGGATTACAAAGATGTATGTCCTGATGTAAAAGGATTAAAAAATATGAAAGGTTGTCCTGATTCGGATGGTGATGGAATTGCTGATAATGAGGATGAATGTCCTAATATGCCAGGGAAGAAACTCAACAATGGTTGTCCGGAGGCAAATACGGTTAAAGATAGAGATGGTGATGGTGTTGCGGATAAAGCGGATAAATGTCCTGACCAAGTTGGTCCTTTGAATACAGGTGGTTGTCCTGATAAAGACAATGATGGAGTTGCAGATAATATGGATAAATGTCCGGGAGTTGCAGGGACTATTGCTACAAATGGTTGCCCTGATAGAGATGGTGACGGAGTTGCTGACAATGTTGACAAGTGCCCGAATGTTGCAGGTGTTGCTAGATTAGGTGGATGTCCTGAAGTTAAAACTGCACTAGATAGAGATGGTGACGGAGTCCCTGATGTAAAAGACAAATGTCCTGATCAGGCAGGATTGTCAATTTATCAAGGTTGTCCTGATACGGATGGAGATGGACTTGATGATTTCAATGATAGGTGTCCAACGATGGCAGGTCCTATTGAAAATAAAGGATGTCCTAAAATAACTGTTGAAGATAAGAAAACGCTTGATGTTGCTATGAGATCAGTTCAATTTGACTTAGGAAAGTCGTCTTTGAAAGCAGTTTCATATAAAATATTGAATCAGGTGGCAGATATCATGGAAAGATATCCTGACTATAATTTGGTGATTAGTGGTCATACCGATAATACGGGGTCTGCTTCTAAAAATCAAAAGCTTTCTTCTGAGAGAGCAAAAGCTTGTTACAATTATTTATTAGCACAGGGTATCGATGCGGGAAGAATGAATTATGTTGGTTATGGAGAATCAAGACCAATAGCTAATAATAAGACATTGCGAGGAAGATCATTGAACAGAAGGGTTGAGTTTAGTTTAGTTCCTGCAAAATAGACTTAACTTGAAATAGAATATAAAAGCCGGTAGTTTTATTCTTACCGGCTTTTTTTGTTAATTTAGTATTAATCCTCTATTAAGTCAAACATTTTTTTTATTAAATGCGTTTACTTTAGGTGTTATTTGAAGGGAAATATTAGATAATAAGAATCAGTTCTGAGTGTGAAGTATTTCCTGATAGAAACTATAAGTAAAAAATAGATAAACAAATCGACAACTATGAAAAAATTAATGATTTTTGTATTTGTATTAACTGCTCTTTCAAGTTTTGCTCAAAAAGGGTATGATATTCAAATAAATATTAAGAATTACGATAATGATACCTTGCTTTTAGCGTATTTTTATGGAGAACAGCAGTTGATTAAAGATACTGTTTTTGCAAAAGAGCCCGGAGTTTTTGAATATAAAGGAGATACTTTACTAGAACCGGGAGTATATATAGCATTGGTATATCCTAGTAAGGAATATTTTCAGTTTATGGTCAATTCAGAAGACCAAAAATTTAAAATATACACTGACTATAAAGACTTACAAAATATAAAAATCAAGGGGTCAAAGGACAATAAATTGTTTTTTGAATATCTTGCATATATAAAGGAACAGAATAATCTTGCACAAAAACTTTTAAAAGAAAAAAGCAAATTGGATAGCTTAAAGCAAGATACAAAAGCAATCGATGACAAGTTACAAAACTTGGATGAAGAAGTAGGTGAATATCAACAAAAAATAATAAAGAAGCATCCTGATTTATTGACAAGTCTTCTTATAAAATCAAATATCGATATTGACATTCCTGATTTTGAGGGATCTGAGAAAGAGGTGAATGAAAAGAGATACCGCTATTACTACAAGCATTATTTTGATAATTTGGATTTAAAACACCCTGCTGTACTTAGAACTCCGTATATTCATAGGAAGATTGAGGATTTTATCGATAAAATGACCGTTCCCGTTGCTGATAGTATATCTAAATCAATAGATTTGATCTTATCAAAAATGCCTCCTCAAAGTGATATTTGGAAATACTATGTTTCCTATTTTCTAAACAAATATGCTAAATCCAATATAATTGGAATGGATGCAGTTTTTGTGCATATGGCTCAAAACTATTACGGAAAAGGACTTACACCTTGGGTAGAAGAAAAGCAATTGATAAGAATATTGGATAGCGCTATTAGAATGGAAGGTGTCCTTATTGGAAAAACAGCTCCAGAATTGACCTTAAACAAAGAGGACCATTCTCCTGTAAGATTAAAAGATATAAAATCTGATTATACCGTATTGTTTTTTTGGAAACCTGATTGTGGACATTGCAGACATTCAATGCCTGATTTGATTAAATTTAGTGATGAATACAAGGATAAAGGTGTAACAGTAATGACTATTTGTACAAAATTAGGAAAAAAATCCAAGAAATGTTGGGAAGGTGTAAAAGAGCTGAAAATGCAAGGGATCCCATACAATCTTGCCGATGAGAAAAATCAGTCAGGTTTTCATGCAAACTATAATATTAGAGCTACTCCTACGGTTTTTATCCTAGATAAAGACAAAAAAATACTAATTAAGCAAATTCCAACAGATAAATTGGGTGAGGTAATGGATAGTATTATGAAAGAAAATAGTGAAAAACAATAATTTTAAAAAAGTCTTATGAAATATTCAAGTCCGGTTTTATATTTACAAATTGTAGTATTGTCAATATTGATTATGTCATGTACTACTACGAGAAATCTCAATTCCAAAAATAGTGACTTGATAAGTTCTTTGAAAAAAGAATTTGCTCCTGATTCGAGAGTTGCAGTTTTTGATATTAAAGGCATTAAGAAGGGCAAAGAGATAGTCTTCAAGGGAGAGACAACTAGTGAGGAGGCAAAGCTTAAATTATTGTCCCAAACTCAAGCTTATTACAAAGGGATAGAAAATATAGTAGATGATATAAATGTATTGCCGGATAAATCTCTAGGAGAAAAAACGAAAGGCATTGTTAGGCTCTCTGCCTGTAATATCAGATCAAATCCAAAGCACTCTTCCGAATTATCTACACAGGCTATTTTAGGTACTCCTGTGAAAATTCTTAAGAAAAAAGGTTCTTGGTATTTTATACAAACTCCTGATGGGTATTTGGGTTGGGTTGATTCAGGAGGTATTGCTCCCTTGAATAATTATGATCAAAAGGCTTGGTATAATGCTGATAAAATAATATTTACTGACGTATATGGTTTTGTATATTCCAAACCGGATATCAAATCAAATCCAGTGTCGGATATAGCAGAAGGAGGTATTTTGAAGCTAATAGGTGAGTCACTTGATAAACATTTTTGGGTAGTTGGATTTCCTGACAATAGAGTAGGATATCTAAATAAAAAATCTTCAAGTAAAATAAAGAAATATTTGGCAGGGAAAAGGGATTATACTGATAGTGATGTTATAAATGCTGCTTATAAATTAATGGGAATCCCATATTTATGGGGAGGTACTTCCGCTAAAGCTATGGATTGTAGCGGTTTCACCAAAACCGTATATTTTATGCAAGGGATTTTGTTGCCTAGAGATGCTTCCCAACAGGTAAAAGTTGGTAAACCAATTCCACTTGATGAAAATTTCAGTAAATTAAAAAGAGGAGATTTGCTTTTTTTCGGGTCTAAGCGCATGGATGGTACGGATAGAATAACTCATGTAGCCATTTATATTGGAGATGGTAAGATTATTCATGAAACAGGAGAGATCAAGGTGCAAAGCTTGAAAAAAGGAGATCCGGATTTTGCTGAACACCGATTGAAAACCCTGATGCAAGCTCGCAGAATCATCGGATATGGTGGAGAATATGGTGTGAAAAAGTTAATTTATGTTAAAGATTATTGGGAGGAGTAACTTTTTTTGATTTGAATAGGTTGTATAATAAAATTGGATTGATGAAAAAAAAATATTTTTTACTTACGATTGTTTTGTTTGGATTGATGTCTAATGCGGTATTAGCACAAAAAACTTATACGAGTACAAGTGATTCTGATAAAGATGCATTACGTATATTTGATAAAACCAAAGGAGTGTTGAAAAATGCAAAAACAACGATATTTGATTATTCGCTTGTTATTGCTTTACCGGAAGAAGAGCCGCAAGTTACTAATGGGGTAGCTAAACAGAAAGGAGAAAAATTCTATATTGAAATGGGTGATAAAACCATTTATTGCAATGGTAGGGATGTTCGGATTTACTCCCAAATTCAAAATGAAGTTCAGATAAATGATTTAGACGAGGATTCAGGATTGCTTACACCATCTACTATATTAAATTTATTTGATAAGGATAGCTA
>JALVAD010000629.1 GCA_027011385.1 Saprospiraceae bacterium
ATAAGAATATTTTTGACTTAATTCTAAACTTCACTTGTTTAAATCCTGCTTGCTGTCCTAAACTTTTTAATAAAGAATAATAGTATTCTCTGAATAATTCCCAATTACGGTTTTTATTCTGATAACTAAGATTAGATTTTGTAGGAGCTTTATTAACTCCCAAATGATTTAAATTCCCGGTAGCTGATCGTAATCCATTGCTGATGTCACGCAGGGATTGACTATTGGCAAATTGACTAAAAAGCATTGATATTAAATGTGACCAACTATCAAATCCTTTTTGATGTTTATCAGTACCATATTTTTTTACAAGCTTTTTAAAACTATTTCTATCAAGTACTGATATTATTTGGCTAAATAATGTTACATTTGTCATTGGAGAAGTTGTTTTTTTGTTCAAACTCAAAGATAATTTGAGATATAAAATTACTTCTCCTTTTTTTTAACTTTTTTTTAATTATTTAGGACGCTATTGCATTGAGAAATGGTTTTGAGCTAAAAAGTAAGGAAATTATCAATATAATACGTACATTTAATAAATAAATAGTCTTTTATTGATGCATTTCATTTTTTCGCGTTAAAGTTTAATTTTCTTGATTCTCGGCACATCTACCCCCTTATCCATCCCGCAAAAGCTTTGCTCTCCCCCTTATAATTTTTCTCCACTTTGTTACGAAAAATAATAGGGGGAAGTAGCAACCCACGACTCATCGTAAAGAAAAATGCGGGTAGCGGTTCTCCCGGTTTCGGAATAGAATGGAGAAACAGGGAGTTAGAGGGCAGTGTTGCAAAAAGCGAAAAAATGAAATAAGCCATCTTTAATCGCAGCAAATTATGAAATTATTTCGTTGTAAATATACAGGAGATATAGTGTCTGCATGATAACAATTAAAATTTAAACACATGAAAAACCTAATGATTACAATAATTTTTTTATTAAGTATTAATACTATCTTTAGTCAGTCCTATATTCCCCTTTTGCAGAAAGCTAATCAATGGAATTTATTATACGTAGATGATTCATTCAGTCCTGAACATACTTTTAAAACATGGCAGACTATAAAATGTCAAATAAGTGATTCAATAGTTATAGATGGTATTCAATACTTGAAAGTAGGAGGATATTATTATCGCGAAGATACTGCAGAAAAAAAATATATTTAAGGCATGAGACGGAAGAAGATGCTTGGGATGAATTATTGTATGATTTCGGTATGATGCCAAATGATACCATGGTGTATTATCGCAATAAAAAAAATGGAGAAATACAGTATGTGATTATATTAGATAGTATCAGAAACATCACTTTAGGTACAGATTTTAAAACCAGAGAATATTATATTAGTTGTAAGTCCGATTGGATACCGGAATTTAATGGCTGCGGAAGCTGGATAGAGGGAATAGGCTCATTCCAAGGTCTGAATCCAAAACTTAAAATTGGTATTGATGGTGATGATTTTTGGCATGAATTACTTTGTTTTTCAAAAAATGGTAATTTAATATATTTGAATCCGGAATATGAATCTTGTGATGAAAATTACAATGCAGTAAATGAAAATCCATATCAAAAAATCAATATATTGGCAAATCCTGTAAGTGAAAAGTTAGAAATTGAATTGCCCGATGATATCTCTTGGGATTCTTATGTTATTACAGGGATATCAGAAAGAGTTTTATTGTCAAATAAGGTGAATAATCAACCTAAACTTACTATTGATGTGTCAAGCTTGTATTTTGGAATTTATTTTATAAGGCTAAGCAAAGGAGACGGTAAAATAGCTGTTGGTAAGTTTGTAGTGGAGAAAACGGATTAATTTACTTTGACTGATTTTTTCGCTATTGGTACTGTAAACGGAGTAAGCCTCTTGCAGATAAGATAAATAATCAAATATAGTGTCTTTTCCAACTTTAAAACCCATGGGTTTACGCTATAAATATCAAATTTTATCCTTTTATACAAGTATGAAATAAGTATTAATCGTCCTTGCGTAAAAGGACAATTGATAATATCTCTGTATAATAGCCAATGTCATTATCATATCTAATTATAAATCTTCAATATTTTATTACACAAAGATGCTCTAAGAAGACACAAAGAGGCACAAAGTTTTTTCTCTGTGTAATTGCTGCCTTACTAAGGGCTTGATAAGTGAAAGTGCAGGGATGGGTTCTGATATCAGCAATATTCAACAGCTCCAGCCTTCGATTAAAACAATCTGCTTTGAGGCTTTTAAAAATAAAAGAATTATATTTGTGATTTAGAGATAAGAAGGAAGACTTGTTATCGGTGCCTATCATTATATTTATGGCATGAAATCAAAAAAGAAGAAACTAAGAAGAAAAAATGGTGGAAAGTTTGGTAAAAGTAAATAACATGGAGGGATAAAGGAATAATGTATGGAAATTAAGGACTATGTATAGGAAAAATAGAGGGGAAAATGAAAAAAAGCTTTGTAGTATTTTTGATTTTACAAAATTGATGTATCTTTGCAATCCGTTTTGAAAAAATGGCGTGGTAGCTCAGCTGGTTAGAGCGCAGGATTCATAATCCTGAGGTCGGCAGTTCAAGCCTGCCTCACGCTACTATACAAAGCGAAAATAGAGCCAACTCTTTTGAGTCGGCTTTTTTATTGTGAATAATACCAAATAAAAAAGGCTGCTCTTAAAAAGAAACAGCCCTTATCATATTGAACTTTATTATTATTCCGAATTATTTAAAGTCTCTCAAACCTAGCTTGGAAAAATCTCAAATATGCAGGTTCGTAAATCATTTTTAGACCTTTTACATTTTTTGCGTTTTCGTAAACTTCTTTTATAGCTTCAGCTACAACGTCCATATGAGCTTCTGTGTAAACCCTTCTTGGAATGGTGATTCTTACCATTTCCAATTTTGGATATTTATGGTCTCCTGTTTTTGCATCTCTTCCTGCACTTACAATACCTCTCTCCATAGCTCTTACTCCAGAATCCAAATACAGTTCTGCTGCAAGGGTTTGGGCGGGGAACTCATCCTGAGGTATATGTGGATAAAATGCTCTTGCATCCAAAAATACAGCATGTCCTCCACAAGGTCTTACGATAGGAATATCCCAACTGTCCAAAAGTTCCCATAAATATTGAACTTGACCAACTCTTGATCTGATATAATCATCTTGAATCGATTCTTTGATTCCGATAGCCATCGCCTCCATATCTCTTCCTGCCATTCCTCCGTAGGTATGAAGACCTTCGTAAACTACTACTAAGTTTCTCAATTTGTCAGCTACTTTAGGGTCATTTACAGCACACCATCCACCTATATTAACTAAGTGATCTTTTTTACCGCTCATCCAAGCTCCATCAGAATAACTTGCGAATTCTTTGAGTATTTCAGCTACGGTTTTATCTCCATATCCTTCTTCATTTTGTTGAATAAAATATGAATTTTCAACCAATCGGGTGGCATCAAGATACAAAAGAATATCATGTTTATCACAATATGCTCTCAATTCTTTAATGTTTTCCATGCTCACAGGCTGCCCTCCTGCCATATTAACAGTACCAGCAACACTTAAATAGGCAATTTTATCAGCGCCGTGCTCTTTTACTATCTTATCAATTTTCGCAATATCCATATTCCCTTTGAAAGGATGGTCGCTATTTGGATCATGAGCTTCGTCGATTATCACATCAACAAAGATTCCACCAGCCATTTCTTGGTGTAGTTTTGTTGTTGTGAAATACATATTTCCAGGTACAAACTGACCTTTTTTGATTTGTGTTTGACTCATCAAATGTTCAGCGCCACGCCCCTGGTGAGTAGGAATCAATTCCTTGTATCCATATACTTCCCTAATAGTATCTTCCAAATGATAATAATTGACACTACCTGCATAAGCCTCATCTCCGAGCATCATTCCTGCCCATTGTCTGTCGCTCATTGCACTAGTACCACTATCGGTAAGTAAATCAATGTATACATCACTGGAATGAAGCAAAAATGTGTTATAACCGGCATCTTTCAATGCCTTTTTTCTTTCTTGTGGTGAAGTCATTCTTATCGGTTCCACCATTTTGATTTTCCAAGGCTCTGCCCAAGACCTTCGTCCTGCCTGTTGGCCCATAGTTTTTATTCTATACGTCATTATATGTTTTTTAAAAAATTATTAAATAATATGGCTGCGAATGTAATCAATTTTTTCCGATTTTAAAAATATTATTTAATTGTCAAAGTGGAAATTATAATGAATCTTAATTGAGTGGTGATTGAAAAGTTGACACTCGACCGATAAGGTGAGTCCTGAGCCATTTCGGTCATCCCAATAAGTTAGAATCCCTTCCAACAAGTCAAGAGCTTCTTTAGACCAAATTTTTTTTCTGTCCATTGCTTAACTCTTTCCATTACTTTTTCATTTGAATAGGTTTGACCGGCTTTGATCTGTCAAGACCTTTTTCAATAATTTATTCAGTTATCTTAAAAACCACAGGTAAGGTGTAATAAACACTCACATTCTTGCCATTTTGTTTGCCGGGAATCCATTTTTCGGAAAGATGATTCATGCTTTGCAGTACTTTCATTACTTCATCACCGCAGCCACCACCGATGTCTCTGAGAATCTCCATGTTTTTCATATTTCCTTTGCTGTCTATGACAAATCTTGCAACTACTTTACCTTCAATTTTGTTATCTTGTGCCTTTGAAGGATATTCCAAATGATTATATAGATAGTTATACATTTTCTGTATCGAACAAGTTTGTTTATCATCAAGAGTCGTTTCGGCTTCACAACCTGGGAATCTCGGCATCTCCTCTACTATTTTGTATATTTCTTCTTTGTCCTGAATTTGTACATTTTCATTATTATCATTTTGGCAAGCATTTGCAAATAGTAATACAAATACTAATACCGGTATTGCTAATAGGTATTTCCATTTTCTGTTTGTTTTTGTTTTATACATCATTTTAATACGATTTTTTATAAGTGAATTAATAAAATAATTGGCGATATTGTATTGCACTCCGGATTGCAACTGATTAATCAATAATTCGCCATAAAATTTTTTTGATATTTTTTGTATTACATAGTTATCTGCAATGAATTCGTGGGTTTCACTGATAAAAGCCTTGTAAATATAAACTATTGGATTGAACCAAAATATTGATTTAAGTATTTCCAAAAACATTATATCATAGCTGTGACCTTGTTTTACGTGAATAGATTCATGCATAAGTACTTCATCTCTTTGACTGCTTTCGTATATATCTTTATTGATAAATATATAATTGAAAAATGAAAAGGCTACAATACGTTCTTTTATCTTAATGATTTTTTTCTCATTGCTTTGAATTATTACTCCTTTATCATAATAAAATTTCAAATGAACCAATGATTTAATCAGTTTGAATAAAGCTATTGCTAGACCGATAAAATATATTAATAATAAAATATAGGAGTAATTAAATTCAGTTGATATAGTTGATTCCAGCTGATTATTGGTAAATGTAAGTTCCGGCAATTTTACGAAAAAATTTGCTGCAGAGCTATCGTTTAGAAAACTGAATTGAGGTATTGTGGAAACGATTAATCCAAGAACAATACTTATCAATAAATATACTCTATTGTAAGTAAAATGCTTTTCTTTTCTTAAAAGGAGTATATAAAATAGCAGTAAAATACTCCAAGTTATTGTCGATAAAATGATATAATTTAACATAATGCTATTTTTTATTTTCAAGCTGATCAAGTAGCTCCTTTAATTCACTAATATCAACTTGTTCTTCTCTAACCAGAAAAGAAACCAAAGCTTTAGGAGAGCCATTAAAATAATTGGATACTACTTCTTTTAGAGAACTTTTGCTGTAATCTTCTTTCTTGACTATGGGGAAATACTCATAAGTTCTACCATACGCTTTGTGATCCAAAAATCCTTTTTTCTCTAATATACGCACTATTGAAGATATGGTTGAGTGAGGTGGTTTTGGATCCGGCAATTTGGCTATTAAGGAACTAACCAATGAAGGTCCATTCGCCCAAAACATCTTCATTATTTCTTCTTCTGCTTTTGTTAATCGTTTCATATTTTAAGCATTTTTGATAACTTATGATGCAAATATATAACGTAAATATACGTTATGCAAATAAATCGATGTTTTTTTTCAATAATTTATAAAAAAAATATTTACACACATTGAATAATACCTGTTAAATGTGCCCGTATTGTGAAAATAATTTTACTTTTGTAGGTTGGGAGGATGTGGATAAAAAGAGTGATTTTTAAATTAAAAATTGAGTTTTGTTATGAAAAGATTATTATTTCTGGTTTTGGGTCTGAGTTTTATATTGTCATCATGTACTTTTGATGAGTGTACATCAAAATCATTGTATCTTACTGCTTTCGATAATTTTATTGATAAAATTGAAAAAAAACACGATGATTATAAAAAGGAAGATTGGGATAAAGCAGATGAACGATTCAAAAAATTAACAGAGGAGTGCTATAAGAAATTTGAAGATGATTTTACTGATAAAGACAAGAAAAGAATTGTAAAAAACGGTATGAGATACACTCTTTACAGGGTAAAATCAGAATTGCCAATAGATTTTAATTTTGACAATAAAGAATGGAATGATTTTTTTGATAATGTAAATGGTTTTATAGATAAAGAAAAAGATATTACCAAATTATTTAAGAAAATAAAAGATGATAAAGACTTTAAAAAGGCAGCTGATAGCTTTGAGAAAGGTCTTAAAAGTTTGGGTAAAGGATTGGATAAATTCGGAAAGGAATTGGACAAATTATTTGAAGAATACAACAAAAGGGAAAAATAAATAATGTACAATATTATACTTGCATTTATTACTGCTTTTTTGCTTACCTATCGTGTGATACCGGCGATAATAGATGTCGCATACAATAAAAAATTGTACGATATACCGGATGATAGGAAATCCCATACTGAAATCATTCCGAGATTGGGAGGAATAAGTATTTTTGCAGGTTTATTGTTTTCGATTATTCTTTGGACTCCATTCAATTCGCTTGGTGACTTGCAGTATATCTTATCAGCATTTATAATTATTTTTCTTATTGGGGCAAAAGATGATATTGAGCCGGTTTCACCTCTGAAAAAATTTGGAGCTCAAGTGGTAGCAGCATTTATTTTGGTTTTTCAATCCAATGTCAGGATTTCGGAGTTGTATGGTATATTTGGTATTCATGAGATTCCTTTTTTAGCTAGTGCTATATTCTCCATGTTTGTCATAATTGCGATAATCAATGCTTTCAATTTAATCGATGGAGTAAATGGTTTAGCTGGCACAATAGGACTGCTTAGTTCGATTGTTTTCGGTTATTTATTTTATGAAGTTGATAGGATTGAATTATCCATAGTGGCTTTTGCAATGGCGGGTTCTATTATTGCATTTTTGAATTACAATTATACTCCGGCAAAAATCTTTATGGGTGATACAGGTTCTTTGTTGATAGGTTTGGTCTCTGCGGTGTTGGCTATAAAGTTTTTTGAAATAAATAAAGAGCAAACAAATCCACGGTTATTTATCCAATCGGGACCTATTTTTGCGATTTCTGTTTTGATTATTCCTATTTTTGATACGGTAAGAATTATGTCTTTGAGGATATTAAAAGGCAAATCTCCTTTTCATCCTGATAGAGGGCATATTCATCATTTGTTGCTTGATTTGGGGTTTACGCATATGGAGGTAACAGCTATTTTGGTAGTGACTAATGCTATTTTTATTTATATTGCCTATTCATTTCAGTTTATAAATATCAACTTGCTTTTTCTTATAATAGTAGGATTGGCATTAATGCTTACTGGTATTTTGGTTTATTTAGTAAAAAGAAAAAAATTGCATATAAAGTGAAGTTTTTATTTGTTTTTTTAGGAGGAGGAGTCGGAAGTATGTTTAGATATGCGATTTGGAGAGCTTTTGATAAGTTTGATCACCAGATTCCTTACGCAACATTTATTGCAAATGCTTTAAGTTGTCTGATTTTGGGATATCTAATAGGTATTCAACTAAAGCTGGATATGTCTGAGAATATACGTTTGCTTTTATTAATTGGATTTTGTGGGGGATTTTCTACATTTTCCACATTTGGGTTTGAGACATTCCAAATGTTGGAGTCGGGCAATATTCAAACTGCGATTGGATATATTTTGATTAGTTTACTCGTTTGTTGGATATTTATTTATTTGGGGATTAAAATGTCATAGTATATTCAGTGTTAATTTAGAGTTAAAACAAAAACAAAAGCTCTTGAATTTTAGTTAATATCAGTAGAAGATACACAGGAACGTTTTTTTTACGTTATGACTTAATGAATTTATTATTTAGAAAATATTACATTTAATGAAGCTATTTGCCACCATAATATTGTTTTTTATCTTGACAGCACTCTCTGCACAAATCAATAAGCCGGATGAAGTGTTTGCAGTTCAATTTTCAGGAGTTGTTGTTACCCAAAATGATGATAACGGCGAAGCAATCCCACTTCCCTATACAAATATTTATATAAAAGGAACGAGAAGAGGAACGGTGTCCGGATTAGATGGTTTCTTTTCGATAGTGGCCGTAAGAGGGGATACCATAAAATTTACTTATGTAGGGTATAAACCCGTTGAATATGTTATTCCTGATACACTAACAAGTCACTTTTATTCCGTATATCAAATAATGTCTCAGGATGATGTCTTGCTTCCCGAAACGGTTATTTATCCGTGGCCAAGAAAACAGTATTTTAAACAAGAACTTTTGGCATTGGATATTACCGATGAATTAAAAATGAAGGCTGACGAAAACCTTGCTCAAGAGGTAATAAAGAAAATGATAAAAGAAACCCCTTATGACGGAAGGGAAGCTACAAATTACGAAATGAAAAAAATAGCAAATGATGCTGTTTACACCGGACAAATAAAGCCTATGAGGATATTTGATGTAATGGCTTGGAGAAGGTTTATCAAAGCGTGGAAGAGAGGAGACTTTAAGCGAAAGAAAAAGAAAAAATAGGATTTTGGATTATGGAAAACAGTACTACCGTTTAAATCAATTTTTTAAAATAATAGCCCTGCCATTTAGATTTATAAAAATCTTTGCGCACCTTTGCATCTCAATTATTTAAAGAAAACAAAAAATCATGTATAGAACTCATAATTGTGGAGAATTAAGAATAGAAAATGTTGGTAATGAAGTCACTCTTAGCGGATGGATTCAGTCAAGCAGGGA
The DNA here is from genome assembly GCA_027011385.1 of Saprospiraceae bacterium. Taxonomy (GTDB): domain Bacteria; phylum Bacteroidota; class Bacteroidia; order Chitinophagales; family Saprospiraceae; genus JADJGA01. Next base: position 9,228 of record JALVAD010000629.1, read on the forward strand.
TTTTGGTGGATTGACATTTATCGACCTTAGAGATAGATATGGAATTACTCAATTGGTATTTTCAATGGATGAGAATAAAGAAATGTGCGAAAGTGCCAGAAAAACAGGTCGAGAGTTTGTGATTCAGGCAAAAGGAGTAGTTAGAGAGAGATCAAATAAAAATCCAAACAGACCAACAGGTGAAATAGAAATAGACGTGAAAAGTTTTGAAGTACTAAATTCATCTGAAACTCCACCTTTTACTATCGAAGATAAAACAGATGGTGGAGACGAATTGAGAATGAAATACAGATATCTTGATATAAGGCGTAATCCTGTAAAAGAAAATTTGATCTTTAGATCCAAATGCTCCTTGGAAGTGAGAAAATATCTGGGAGGCAGTGATTTTGTTGAGGTTGAAACACCATTTTTGATTAAGAGTACTCCTGAAGGAGCCAGAGATTTTATTGTCCCCAGCAGATTGAATAAAGGACAATTTTACGCATTGCCACAATCACCGCAAACATTCAAACAATTATTGATGGTGGCAGGGATGGATAAGTATTATCAGATAGTAAAATGCTTTAGAGACGAAGATTTAAGAGCAGACAGACAACCTGAGTTTACACAGATAGACTGTGAGATGTCTTATGTGCACAGAGATGATATTTTGGATACTTTTGAGGGATTGACAAAGCATTTGTTCAAGACATTGAAAGGTGTAGAGCTTGAGGATTTTCCGAGAATGGATTATGACTACGCGATGAAAACTTATGGTTCGGATAAGCCCGATTTGAGATTTGATATGAAATTTGTAGAGCTCAATGATCTTGCCAAAGGTAAAGGATTTAGTGTATTTGACGATGCGGAATTGGTAGTAGGTATCAATGCAAAAGGACAAAGTAAAGAATACTCTAATAAAGCGATAAAAAAGCTAACCGAATGGGTGAAAAGACCACAAATCGGTGCAAAAGGACTGGTATATGTCAAATTTGAAGAAGACGGTATGATTAGAAGTTCTGTAGGGAAATTTTTCTCTGAAGAACAAATCAAATCTTGGGGAGATTTGATGAGCGCAGATGCAGGAGATATGTTGTTGATACTATCAGGAGAAGTGGATAAAGTACGAAAACAATTGGGAGAGCTACGTCTGGAGATGGCAAGGAATATGGGTTTGATGAAGGATGGAGATTTTAAGCCGGTTTGGATATTGGACTTCCCTCTTTTGGAGTGGGATGAAGATGCCGATAGATTCTTTGCGATGCACCACCCATTTACCGCACCTAAAAAAGAGGAAATAGAAAAAATGAAAAGCGGAGATTTCGAAACTCTGAAAAATCTAAAAGCAGATGCATACGATTTGGTGATAAATGGTGCTGAAATAGGAGGAGGGTCAATAAGGATTCACGATAGAGAACTTCAGTCCAAAAACTTCTCTCTATTGGGATTTACCAAGGAAGAGGCTCAAAAACAATTCGGATTTTTGCTTGGAGCTTTTGAATATGGAGCACCTCCTCACGGTGGAATAGCCTTTGGATTTGATAGACTTTGCGCAGTAATGAACAATCAAAGTTCCATTAGAGATTATATTGCATTTCCAAAAAACAATCAAGGAAAAGATGTTATGATCGATGCACCGGATACAGTTGATGAGGAACAATTGATAGAATTGGGCTTACAGTTGAGGAAGGATTAGTTTAGTTATTTCTTATGGGTACAAGTGTTCAATTCTGTGAAGAAGTTATATTAAATTAAAATTCCACAATAAATTTATATGATAAAATGGATATTTATTTTAATAACTCTGTCCTTATGCTCCCAAATTCAAATCAATGCTCAGGATTATGTTTTCGATGATGAAAAGAAATGTTTAGTCGATGCCAATGGGGATTGTATGCCTAATATAATATTTTCAGCAGTTTCATTTTTAAGTATAATTCCTAATGCAAGATCAAGTGCTTTGGGATTTTCAGGCGTGGCAATCTCACCAGACCCTAATGCTATGTATTTTAATGCTTCAAAATTGGTATTTGCAGATAAACAATTTGGAATTGTTGCCAATTCGTACCACTGGAAGATATTTGATTATAATGATTTATTGCTTAATTTCTCTGGTTATTACAAGTTAAATGATAATCACGCATTTGGTTTGAGATTTGAGCAACTATTATATCCAAAAAGTTTTAGAGAGGAGTTTAATACAAAAGAATTCGTCATTGAGGGGGCATTTTCTAAAAAATTAAGTAAAAACTTGAGTGTAGGTATTTCAAGCAAATATATTTATTCTAAACTGAGTGAAGGTAAGATCAACGGAATTGATATATATCCTGCTCAAGCTTTTGCGGTCGATTTTTCTCTTTATCATAGATCAAAACTGGAGATACTTGACAGGGAAGCTTTACTGTCATTTGGGTTAGCTATTAAAAATATCGGTTCAAAGATCACTTATACTAATAGTATTAATAAGGATTATATTCCAGCTAACTTTGCTATTGGATCTGCACTAAAAATTGATATAAATGACGTTAGTAATTTGACTTTAACGTTAGATATAAACAAACAATTACTTCCAACACCAGATACAACTGGTGCGATATTTCAAGGTTCATCTATCCACGCTGCGATTGTATCTTGGTATGATGCTCCAGGTGGAATTAAAGAAGAACTAAGGGAATATTTCATTGGAGGCGGTTTGGAGTACTGGTTATATAACACAATTTCCTTAAGAACAGGTTATTATTATGTCAATCCATTAAAAGGAGATTTCCAAGTTTTTACGTTTGGTATTGGGGTTAAGTATAAATTCATCAATGTGAATTCAAGCTATGGTTTTGACAAGCACCGAGAAAGTGATTACACATCTAATCAATTTCGATTTTCTCTTCTTTTTGAGTTATAAATATTGATATAGTTTGAATTTAGAGGACCCATCCGGTATCTAATATTAGATATGACAATAATAGTCGGCTACCGTCAAACACGCAGTATCCTATTAACCATTCTTTTTCATTTATACTTCGTTGAAGAACCTCGCAAATAGTTACGATTACATATTTCTTGCGTGACACACATTAGGAAAAGTTTTTTTCTTTTACTTCTAAAGCGTCTTTTATAATCTCGGAAGGGTAGTTGTGTAATTCCAGAATTTTAATTGCGTTGTAGGTTTTGAGTTTACCTTGTTTTAACTTGTGGTCAAAGTACAGCTTATTGTTTTCAATGGTTTCGCTAAAATGGTACAACTGGTAATTGTCTTTTTTCAGTAGTTCTGTCAGTTCGATATCATGAGTAGACACAAATACGATGTTTTCACCTTTATTGAGATATGAAAGTATAGCTTTACCGGCAGATATTCTTTCTATGGTATTTGTTCCTTTAAATATTTCGTCAAGGATAAATAGGCAGGGAGAATCATTTTGTGATGCATCAATCAATTCTTTTGCAGTCAAAACTTCTTCGAGATAATAACTTGTTTTTTGAGACAAGTCATCGGTGATTCTAATAGAGGTATATAATTTTGAAAATGGAGCTGTAAATTCTTTTGCAAAGCACAGATTCAATGCTTGTGAAAGTAAGCTATTAATTGCGACAGTTCTTATAAATGTGGTTTTTCCCGACATATTTGAACCTGTCAATAGCATACTATTTTTATTCAAATCAAGGTCATTTGAAATACAATTTTCTATCAATGGATGTTTTATTTCCTTGAAACTAATATTTTTCTCTAAGCTAAAAGTTGGTGTACAGGTAGTGAGAATATCATCTTTAAGAGAAGCAGTTGATATAGCTGAATCGATCTCTCCGATAAATATATACATTGCCTCAATGCTGTGCTTTTGAGTTTTGATAGAATCGATGAAACTATAAAATACTAATATCTTAACATTGAATAGGATTTTTATTAGCTCGAAAAGCAGCCAGAAAATTGAAGTCAATTCATTATCGAAATTCTTTTCCAAGCTTACAAACATTGTTTTTGCCCTAATTTTCTCAATACTTTTAATAAATGAAAAATCGTCAAAATACTTATGAATCACTTTGTAACTTGCCAGCGATTTTGCAACTTTCAGGCTTTTTAGAAGTTGGACAATTCCGTTGAGATAATAGTTTATTACTGCCTTGTTTTTATAGTGATAGACCATATTAAAAATAAAAATCGGAATGATGAAAACGAAAAAAACAGGATTAAAAAATCCGGCAATTAGTAAAAACAAATTGAGAAATGAAGTGAAATACAAATATTTCAAATACCCGGGAGTATCAATCGGTTTATCATTTATCAATGATTCCAAATCATAGGATTTGCAGGAATTGATTTGTGATAGAGCGATTTGGCATTTTTTTCGCAGTGCAGTATCCTTGTGAAATTCGTTAGTGAGATTTCCGAAATTTGTCAATTCTTGTGGACTTCCAACGGTTCTAATTTTATAATACAGATATTGTTGACCTATTTTTGAGCTTGTCCTGTCTATATATTCAAATAAATCATCAAGGTCTAAATCGTGTTTTGTTTTATCTGAAATGATATGGAAAGCATTGAATTTACTATCAGTGTTATCAAAATATCTACTTATATTTTTAAAATCAAAATAATTATCTTTTTTTGGCTTTCCCCAATTGTCTGACAGAGCCTGCATAAGATTAGATATTCTTTTCTTCTTAGCATACTCAAAGATAAGGTAAGCTACAATAATAATTATCAGTATTATTAGAAGGATATTCATTGAATAGACTTTTATTTAGTTTTGAAGATGAAAGAATATTTCAAAAGTACAAAAAATATCGTATATTTGACACAAATATGCCAATGTTATGAGTAAGTTGATATCTACTTTTCGCTCTACTTTTAAAATGAAAATGTATTTCTTCAAACAATTGCCCAGTTTATTTTTTTGGGGTGTAAGAGTTGAGAAAATCGATAAAAGTAGAGCTGAAATATCAATAAAATACAGATGGAGAACCCAAAATCCATTCCGTTCGATTTATTTTTCGGCATTAGCAGGGACGGCAGAATTATCTACAGGACTATTAGCTTTATTGGCTATCGAAAAAGAAAATGTTTCGATGCTGGTAGTAGGAATGCAAGCCAGATTTATGAAGAAGGCTAAAGGCAAGGTCATTTTTATTTGTGAACAAGGAGAGCAGATATTTGATGCAGTCAAAAAAGCGATTGATAGTGGTGAAGGACAAGAGGTTTTGGTTATATCAAAAGGATATAATGAACAAGGAGATATAGTAGCTGAATTTGATATTCTGTGGTCGTTTAAAAGGAGGAATTAGTACTAAATTGAACTCTTTGTAAAAATGTTTACTTCAGTCCGGATCAGTATGGTTTTAAAATCTGAAAGAATATTTCTCCATATTGTATAAAAAAATATATGTTTTTCTCGAAATTTGATAAATTTTGTTTAGTGTTTTAGCATAATTTTGCATTGTAGATTAGCTTTTGTTTTTGGAAAAATATAGGAAAATGAAACGCAATATTGTTTTAATTATCACAATTTTTCTTTTTACCAAAGCATATGCACAGCATGAGGCGAAAGCAAATGTTTATGGTATAGCATTAAATACCCTCTCGGTATCTTACGAGGGTATTATCAATAGTAGAAATGGTGTAAACATCGGTTTTTGGTATCAGTATATACCGTTAAATTTTAAACATCCAATAGAATTTTTAAGTGTTAATTATACCTCAAAAGGAGCTTTTTTGGAATACCGGTTTTATGTACGGAAAAAGGCTCATCCGGCAGTGGGGTTTTGGTTTGGTTCTTATACGAAATATACAAAACAAAGTTTTAAAGACATTGCTCTTTTTAAAATCATAAATCATATCTTTCAAAACGATGACAGTATATCAAGAGTCGATGTAAAAAAAATTGGAATAGGAATAGCCACAGGTTATAAATGGATATATAAAGATAAAGTTATTTTTGGGCTATATGCCGGTATTGGAGGGTATATTTATGCAGTAAATTCTTTAGTTGATAATAATGGAGATGCTCTTGGGTATGAGGATGCTGGGGATTTAAAGAAAAAAGCGCAATTTCGATTTGGTTTCAATGTTGGATACAGGTTTGGACATAGTAAAGTTGAAAATGATTCTCATTAGATTATTTATGTTTATTGAGGTTTAAGTTATCAAGTTAAGGGTATCAATATTCCAGGTTTCGGGTTTCGTGTTTTCTCGTTCCAAGTTATCGGGTTTAGGGTTTTGAGTTTAAGTGGAGCGAAAGATTTTAATTTTCCAAGATTATAGCTTTAGGTACACTATAAGAAGATAGAAAAAACAATTTTATATAAATGGTGGATTCTCTTCTGATTTTGATAAACATTTTATTATAAATGTGCTTAAACAATATTTTCTAAATGATAAATTAGAAGTCAAAGAGGGTGACTATATTTATAGATTGGTGGATAGATCTAATAAATATTTAATACTAAATGATGATATTTATGCGTTAATGATATTATGTAACTCAAATGATTCGAGTATTACTGGTAATATCGTATTATAAATATTAACCGTGGATACTGATGATGGTTTTTTGATAGATTTTGAGAACTTCCGCCTTGTGAATTAGAGATTCAGGTGGATTACTTTGAGGAGGCTAACAAGTATAAATGTTTTGCAAGAACTGTAAGTATAAATTTGACATTTTTTATTGGTAAATTAAAGATGCTACAGGAGCTATTGTATATTCTAGTAGTGGAGATTGGTATTTAATTTGATGAATATCACGCTGATTATCCATGAAGAAAAGTTAATTTAAAATCTTTAATTATGAAAAAATTATTTGTTATATTGTTTTTAGCATTTGTAAATATCACTTACGGTCAAAAAATCACAGGCTATTTTTTAGGTGTTAATTTTAAGAATAAGCATGAAATAATGGAAAAGCTAAGACCTAATGAATATATTTTAACAAAACCTGATCAAGATATTAAATGGTATTGGTCTCCTTATGTG
>JALVAD010000630.1 GCA_027011385.1 Saprospiraceae bacterium
ATATAAAAATATATTCTTTTAAAAAAAACTTCTATATTGTGCCGCATTTGAGGAGGCTTGTATCTCTCAAATATTATTTTTAAATCAAAACATTAAATATGGGAAATAAGAATATTATTCCAAAAAATTCAGACTTAACAAAATATAAATTAAAAAACATTAAAGCAAATTGGAATCTTCCTTATGATGAATTGGAGAAGATTGCTTTGGAAAAGGAAGGTGGTAGATTGACTGCTAATGGTACTTTGGCGGTCAACACAGGTAAATTTACCGGCAGGTCTCCTCAAGACAGATTTATTGTAAAAGATGACTACACCAAAGATATTGTTTGGTGGGGACGGATAAACAAACCTGTTTCTCCTGAAAATTTTGATAGATTATATGATAATGTTGCAGAATACTTAGAAGGAAAAGAGTTGTATATAAGGGACGCTGCTGTATGTGCTGACCCTAAATACCAAACAAATGTAAGAACCATTACGGAATATGCATGGTCAAATATTTTTGTCAGGAATATGTTTTTGAGATTGGGAAGAGAAGAACTTGAGAATTTTAAAGAAGAGTGGTTGGTTCTTGATGCTCCGGGTTATCTATGTCCTGATCCAAAAGATTACGGCATAAGACAAGGTAATTTTTCTATTCTTAACTTTACCAAAAAGATAGCTTTAATCGGTGGATCTGCTTATACAGGTGAGATAAAGAAAGGTGTTTTTTCTTCTCTTAACCTTGTATTACCTCATGAAAAGAATGTCTTACCTATGCATTGCTCTGCAAATGTCGGAGAAAGAGGAGACACTGCTATTTTCTTCGGACTATCAGGTACAGGTAAAACTACACTGTCCGCTGACCCTAATCGAAAATTGATAGGTGATGACGAACATGGTTGGACTCCAGAAGATAGAATATTCAATTTTGAAGGTGGATGCTATGCAAAAGTAATTGATTTGTCTGAAGAAAAAGAACCTGATATTTTCAAAGCAATCAGACCGGGGGCATTATTAGAAAATGTGATTATCAATGATAAAGGAGAAGTGGATTATCTGGACACTACAATTACTCAAAACACAAGAGTAAGTTATCCTATTTACCATATAGACAATATACAAGAGAATTCGTATGCAGACAATCCAAAAAATATATTCTTCCTTACAGCTGATGCTTTTGGTGTTCTCCCTCCTGTTTCAAAACTAACACCGGGACAGGCAGCTTATCACTTTATTTCAGGTTACACAGCAAAGGTAGCAGGTACTGAAGAGGGAATTGACGAACCTGTACCGTCTTTTTCAGCTTGCTTTGGAGCTCCATTTATGCCTATGCACCCGACGGTATATGCTGAGATGCTAAGTAGGAAAATGAAAGAGTCCGGTGTTAATGTATGGTTGATAAATACAGGATGGAGCGGTGGCCCATATGGAGTCGGTTCTCGAATTAAGCTTAAATATACAAGAGCTATGATAACTGCAATTCTCGAAGGAAAACTTGATGATGTGGATTATGAAGAACATCCGATTTTTGGGTTGCATATGCCAAAATATTGTCCAAATGTTCCGACAGAAATATTGGATCCGATGAACACTTGGTTACAAAAGGGTGTATATGTCAGAAAATCAATTCAGCTCGCACATTATTTCCATTTGAACTTTGAAAAATTTGCCAACCAAGCATCCAAAGAGATATTGGAAGGAGGTCCGCTAATCGATGAACATAGACAATTGGAACATTTATAATTTTATAAAACTTGTAATACAAAAAGAGGCTGTCGATAAGAGCAGCCTCTTTTTATACTCATACGTAAGACACAGAAGCTCGTAGAGATTCTGAAGCTGACATCTGAAAACAAATCCAAGACTCAGAAGCTCGAAGAGATTCTGAAGTTGACATCTGAAAAGTTTCAATGTAGGGGCAGAGAGTAAAAAATACATCAATCAAAAAATTAACCTTAAATTAATATTGAAATCATAAAATTGACATAATTAACTGGTAATTTTGTGTCAAATTTATTTTTTATATCTTTCATAAGACGAAATAATGGATTCAAACACTATTTATATAATTATTATTGGGATTTTATTTATTTTAGCCGTATCAGATTTGATTATAGGTGTCAGTAATGATGCTGTGAATTTCCTGAATTCAGCCTTAGGCTCAAAAGCGTTCAATTTTAAGGTGATAATGGCAGTTGCAGCATTGGGAATCCTGTTTGGAGCAACATTTTCAACCGGGATGATGGAAGTAGCTAGAAAAGGAATTTTCCACCCTGAAAATTTTTATTTTTCCGAGATTATTTATTTATTCCTTGCAATAATGCTTACGGATATCATCTTATTGGATTTATTTAATACTTTTGGTATGCCTACTTCTACGACTGTTTCCATAGTATTTGAATTATTAGGTGCGGCTGTCGGATTAGCAACGATAAAGATACTGAATGATCCCAATCATTTATCTATGGATGCGTATATCAATTCAGGCAAAGCGTTGACAATTATACTTGGGATTTTGATGTCAGTTGTTATTGCATTTACCACAGGAGCGTTATTTCAGTATATGAGCAGATTGTTGTTCTCCTTTGATTACAGAGACAAATTAAAATATTACGGAGCTATTTGGGGAGGGCTTGCTATTTCCGCAATCACTTATTTCATTCTTGTCAAAGGGGCAAAGAGCGCTTCTTTTATGTCACCGGAATTTAAGCATAGCATAAAGGACAATGCTTTTTTAATCTTGACAACGACATTTGCTGTATGGGCAATTATACTGCAATTAATCATCATGTTTACAAAATTTGATGTTCTAAAAATAATTGTACTTGTAGGTACTTTTGCATTGGCAATGGCGTTTTCGGGTAATGATTTGGTTAATTTCATAGGTGTTCCATTGGCAGGATTTGCTTCCTACAATTCTTGGGCAGCATCAGGTGTTGATCCAAACGAGTTTTTAATGACAGGTTTGGCTGGAAAAGTTGCAACACCAACAGTTTTCCTTTTACTCGCAGGTATCATAATGTCTCTCACTTTGTATTTTTCAAAAAAAGCAAGATCTGTTACTGAAACTGAAATCAATCTTGGCAGGCAAGAAGAAGGTTTTGAGAGATTCGGTTCATCGGCTTTATCAAGATCAATAGTAAGAGGATTTTCCAAAGCCGGAAATTTTATATCTTCTATTCTTCCTCGCTCAGTACACAGCAAGCTGGAAACAAGATTTGACCGGAGTTCATTTCAAGAAAGACAAAAAACTCTAGGAGTGGATGCCCCTTCATTTGATTTGGTTAGGGCTTCCGTGATATTGACAGTATCAAGTATCATCATTTCAGTCGCCACTTTCCTTAAACTACCTTTATCAACAACCTATGTGACTTTCATGGTAGCAATGGGAGCATCACTCGCTGATGGTTCTTGGGGTAGAGAAACTGCAGTTTACAGAATAACAGGAGTATTTTCAGTAATAGGAGGATGGTTTTTTACAGCATTTTCGGCATTTACTATCGCATTTGCAATCATCTTTTTATTTTATTACGGTTCATTTTATGCGGTATTTGCTGTTATGATATTAGTCGGATATATATTATTTAAAACTCATGTTTTACATAAGAAGATGAGTGATGAAAAAGAGGCGGCAAAAGAGGAGGACAAAATATTGGACACATACACCAAATCAGATATAATTGACTATAATATTAAGAATACAAAGAAAATATTTAATGGAATTTCTGAAATCATTGAAGACACAATAAGGGGACTTTCACATGAAAATCTTTCTTCTATTAAGGAAGACTATAAAAAAATAGTCAAATTAAATACTAAAGCGGAAAATTTGCAAAATCATATCAGCGATATAGTTAGTAAAATAGAAGACCATGACATTGAAGCAGGAAATTATTATGCCGTTTGCGTCTATTATCTTCGTGAAATAGTCTATAGTGCAAAAAGCATTGTCAATAGATGCTACAAACATGTGGACAATAATCACAAACCCCTACTTGAAGAACAAATTGATGAATTAAAAAAATCTATGAATGAAATAACTGCAATGTTCAATAAATTCATCAAAGATGCCGAAGCAGGAGCAAGGTCGGAAGCTATTTCCAAAGACAAACTTGTGGATATGCTGAGAAAATTGAGAAAAAATCAGGTAAAAAGAATTAAAACAAAAACTGTGGGAACCAGAAACAGTATATTATTCTTAGGTATTGTTGACCATATGCGAAGTATAGTCAATTTTTCGGACAGACTCGAAAATATTCATAATACTTTTATACAGGAAAATGAAGATGATGTGGATATTCAGTAAAAACTACTTAGAATTCAGTATCTGAATAACTAATTCTCTAGTGAGCTTCTTGCCATTTGCAATTTGCTTGACAGTAGCATAGTCGAATCTAAAATCACAACCCTCTTTCCACCTCGAACAACCATAGGCAGTTTTTCCCCTGATGATATTCCCTTTTTTACATTTTGGGCAGGGCATTTTAGCAGTTTTCTCTTGGATATTAATAACATCATTGTCAGAAATGATTTTGATTTTTGGCTCTAGTACAAGATTCCAATTGTCATCAAATCTAATAAGGGCTTCAATAGTTTTATCCCCTTGTTTAAAACCTTTAAGGTTGACTGTTGAACCTTTGGTCAATAATCTGATGTATTGATTATCCGATATTTTTTTTGAAGCAAACACAAATGGCAACTTAAAATCACAACCTTCTTTCCAGCGAGAACAGCCATATGCTGTTTTCCCTTTAATCAATTTACCGCTTTTGCATTTTGGACAAATATGCCCGGGAACACTTTTTTGTCTCGCCGGTTTTGCCTTAGGTTTTTTAGGCTTATTTGAGCTTTGAGAATATGAAGATTTGAATTTTGATTTGGAAAGTCTGACCTCGGTGACCAAATTGTCAACCATCTTTTTCATATCATAGATAAACTGTTGAGCCTTGTATTTACCAAGAGAGATATCTCTTAATTGCTTCTCCCAGATCCCAGTCAATTCTGCAGATTTAAGCAGTTTATTTTCGATTATCCCTATCAATTCTATTCCTGTAGCTGTTGGCAATAGCAGTTTACGCTTACGGGTAATATATTTTCTTTTGAATAGTGTCTCAATGATATTTGCCCTGGTAGAAGGTCTCCCGATTCCATTCTCTTTCATCAAATCTCTCAATTCTTCATCATCGACCTGCTTACCTGCTGTTTCCATCGCTCTAAGCAATGAAGCTTCGGTATAATTTTTAGGAGGCTTGGTTTCTTTTTCCAAGAAAGAAGGTTTATGAGGACCTGATTCTCCTACTTCAAAATTGGGAAGTATCTTTTCACCATTGTCATCAGATTTCTTTTGTTTTGGATATAATACCCTCCATTGTGCTTCGATTATTTCCTTTCCAGATGTTTTGAATTGGATATCTTCTACTGCACCTATGACATTGGTTTTGGATACAATGCACTCGGGATAAAATGCTGCGATAAACCTCCTAGTAATGGCATCATAAACATTTTGTTCGTAACTTGGCAGTGTTTTTTGCATACCGGTAGGAATAATAGCATGGTGATCTGTTATTTTTTTATCATCAAAGACCCTTTTGGATTTTCTAATAGGCTTTGCCAATAAAGGTGCTGTAAACTGAGAATAATTGATGAGTTTAGCCAAAACGCCCTTTATTTTGGGATATACATCAGTGGGCAGATAAGTAGTATCGACCCTTGGGTATGTTACCAATTTTTGTTCATATAACTTTTGAACAAGTTTCAAAGTATTGTCAGCAGTATAGCCAAATCTTTTGTTGCAATGAACCTGTAATCCGGTTAAATCAAAAAGTTTAGGCGCATATTCCTTAGCTTTTTTCTTATCGACTTTCAATATTGTAAACGATTTACCATTTACTTTGTCAAGTATTTTTTTACCTTCCTCTTGATTTTTAAATTTACCTTTTTCGAAATTAAATGCTACTTCACGATAGTGAGTTTGTAACTCCCAGTATTTTTGAGGTTTGAAATTTTGTATTTCATGATACCTTTTGACCAAAATAGCCAAAGTAGGAGTTTGCACTCTCCCTATGGAAAGCACCTGTTTGTATCCGCCATACTTCAATGTATAAAGCCTGGTTGCATTCATACCCAAAAGCCAATCTCCGATAGCTCTGGAACTACCGGCATAATAAAGATTGTCATAATCTGAAGCAGGTTTAAGCTTTTTGAATCCTTCTTTGACAGCTTCTTTTGTCAAGGATGAGATCCAAAGCCTTTGGACTTCTCCTTTGTATTTCGCTTCTTTCAAAACCCATCTTTGAATCAATTCTCCTTCTTGACCTGCGTCACCGCAGTTTATTACCAATTCGGCTTTTGACAAAAGTTTTTTTATTATTCCAAACTGTTTTTTTACTCCGGAATTTGACATAAGCTTGGTCTCAAATCGCTCCGGTAACATAGGAAGATTGTCCAAATCCCATCTTTTCCAATGTGATTTATAATCGTCGGGTTGATATAAAGTGCAGAAATGTCCAAAAGTATAGGTAACCTGATACCCATTGCCTTCAAAATACCCATCGCGTTTCTTATTAGCTCCTATAACTTGAGCTATTTCTCTTGCAACACTTGGTTTTTCAGCTATACATACTTTCATAAAATCATTACATTAGTACCAATTTAACTCTAAAATGACGCATATATTACATTTTAATTTTCCAATATTTATACGACATACTAAGGTTAATTTGGCATAAAAAAAGAGCCAGCCTGAAATCAGGTTTGGCTCTTTTGGTAATCAGTGCCCTGAGCGGGAGTCGAACCCGCACGCCCATACGGACACATGGCCCTCAACCATGCCTGTCTACCAATTCCAGCACCAGGGCTTAGTGTATATGGTTCCGTCTAAATCAAACGGAATCGCAAAAGTAATAAAAAAATACTTTATCTAGCAAATGAAACTGCTCTTTTCTCTCTAATTACTGTTACTTTCACCTGACCGGGATATTGCATTTCGTCCTGAATCTTTTGTGATATCTTGAATGACAAATCTTCAGCGAATTGATCATTGACTTTATCACTTTCGACTATAACTCTAAGTTCTCTTCCTGCTTGCATAGCATATGCTTTTTGCACACCTTCGTATTCTATAGCGAGATCCTCCATTTCTTTTATTCTCTTCAAATACCCTTCTAGAATCTCACGTCTTGCACCAGGTCTTGCCCCTGAAGCCGCATCACAAGCTTGAATTATAGGTGAAATAATATTATTCATCTCTACCTCATCATGGTGTGCTCCAATAGCATTGACTACAACAGGATGCTCATTGTATTTTTCTGCCAATTTCATACCGTGCAATGCGTGTGACAATTCTGATTCTTCCTCAACTACTTTTCCTATATCGTGTAGAAGTCCTGCTCTTTTTGCCATCTTCACCTGCTTAGGAGTCATTCCTAGTTCAGCAGCCATCATCGCGCTCAATTTAGCTGTTTCTATTGAGTGTTTTAGTAAGTTTTGACCATATGAAGATCTAAACCTCATTCTTCCAATCATCTTCACCAAATAAGGATTTAAACCGTGAATATCCAAGTCAATGATAGTTCTTTCCCCTATTTCTACAATTCTTTCATCTAGTTCTTTTTTAACTTTTGCTACTACTTCCTCTATTCTGGCAGGATGCATTCTACCATCAGCCACCAATCTTTTCAAAGATAGTCTTGCTATCTCTCTTCTAATAGGATCAAAACTTGAAATCACTATTACCTCAGGAGTATCATCCACTACGATTTCTGCTCCTGTAGCTGCTTCCAGAGCTCTAATATTTCTTCCTTCTCTACCAATAATCTGTCCCTTAATATCATCGGAATCCAAATTAAATACAGAAACAGTGTTTTCAATTGTATATTCAGCAACCATTCTTTGAATAGTCTGGATTACAATTTTCTTTGCTTGTTTATTTGCACTTTGTTTAGCTTCGGAAATAATGTCTTTTTCTATTGACATCGCATCGGTCTCTGCTTTAGCTTTGACGGCTACCATCAATTGTTCTTTTGCTTCTGCCTCGCTTAATTTAGCTATATTTGATAATTCGTTTATTATTCTTTCATTAGCATTTTCGAGTTCCTCTTTTTTCTTACTTATGATTTTTAATTGCTTATTTAAGTTTTCCCTTACTGCTTTTACTTCAGCTCTTTCACTTTCAAAAGTTTCTTCTTTACCCTTAAATTCTTTAAGTTTCAAATCAAAATCTTTTTCTTTTGTTACCACTTCAAGTTCCCTTTCCTTAAGATCGATTGTTTGATTTGCCTTATACTTATCAAAATTGGATTTCAAAGAATTAAATTTTTCCTTTGCCTCATTTATCTTTCGCAGCTTGATTTTTTCATGTTTATTTTCAGCTGTTGAAATAATTTTTTCCGCTTTTGCTTCAGCATTATCTAGTGTGCGTTGCGCTGTTAATTTAGCTTCTTGGATTGTTAAGTCAGCTTTCCTGTTAGCGTCTTCAATCTTTGATGCATTCATCTTTTTAAACATCATCGACATGACAAGATAACCGACTACAGCTCCGATTAAAATACCTATAATAAGTCCTATTCCTATTTCCATATTTTTTAGTTTTTGTTAATAAATTTAGTACAAACAAAACGAATGCACCATCAGTCAAGTATAAAACAAAATCCAAAATGGGGAATTCCTACGAATTGATAATATCGCTTAAACTTAAAAATACAGAAGTGATTATAATACTTTGTCTATTGAGCTTTCTATTTCAGAAATTAAATTCAAAATATCATTGTCTTTGCCCTTATCCTTTTTTATATTATAATTCTCTAATGAGCAATTTAATAAAATCAACGTAATTATATCAGTCTTATTTTCAGCTCTATAAACCCTGGCATACTCGTTAATTTTTCTGTTTATATTTTTTTCAATTTCTTTAATGGCATTGATTTCATCATCCTCCGCTTTAACCGGATATGATCGTCCGGCAATCATTATTTTAATATTTTGTACAGCCATTATAAAATTAGCTCAATAATCTAATCACATCTTCTATATCATTTATTGTTTCCCCCACTTTAATCTTTAAATCAGAAGTTGTTTTTCCCAAATTATTTACTTTTTCAAGCTTTTTAACTTTTTCTTCAAGTAATACAACTGTTTTTTTTAAAGATTTATTTTCTTCTTTTATACTTTTAAACACACGCAAGAGCTCTAAAACCTTTAGCTTTAAGCTATTTATTTTTAAAGTAACTTCTTGCATGAGCCAAAATTACAAAAAAATATGAGGAATAGTACAATTTTTATTTATTAAATAAACAAAAGCCCTATTAAAAACAATAAAGTCTATAAAATATTCCTAAAATCAAAGAAATAATTAATAGCAAATAAATTTTAGAATGACATATAAATATGATACCTCCTAAGGCAAAGGGTAATAGTTTCCTCCCTTGTAAAGCTTACGTTATAACACATCTTTTATTAAGTGTAATAATGAAAGCTTTCTCATAAGAGAATTGATTCCGGTTTTAGCACCCATCCCCGGCCCTTCCCTCACAAAGGGAAGGGAGAAGTGAAGGTGCTTGATTAATAAAAATAGCTATTTGCAAATCATCTTGTTTTATAACTAAAGGGTTTTTTTTGTGAAAATAGAGGTGCTATTGCGGTTTACCCCGTGAAATCAACGAAGTATTTCACTGGGGGTTGCAGCTTACTCCCTTGCAAGGGAGGAGTGAGGTGGGTTCTAAAATCTCCAATCCTTGTTCAGCGTTCGATATTCTGTGCCATATAATCTTCTACCTGATAAGCGAGCGTCTCTGACCTCGCTTCTTGTAAATGGGACTACTCCTGTTCTGATACAAAGTTTTTTTTCGCTACCAAGTGAGTTTTACTCATTTGATTTTTGATAAAATTCTTTTATTCCTCTTCGTGATATTCATGTGCAGGAATAGGAAAAGGTCTTTTACCGATTAAGGATTCAACATCGCTTTTTATCAATACTTCCTTCTCAAGTAATCTTTCTGCCAAAAGCTCTAATTCTTTACTCTTCTCTTTCAATAAAGATTTAGCTCTTTCAAATTGTGTATTTATTAGCTCTCTTACACGTTCATCAATCATAGATGCTGTCTTTTCACTATATGGCTTATGGAAACTATCCTTTGACATTGCATGAAATGAGACATTTCCAACTTTTTCATCCATACCGTACACAGTTATCATACTATAAGCCATTTGTGTCACTTGATCAAGATCATTCTGAGCACCTGTTGAAATTTTATCAAATGTATTTTTTTCAGCTGCCCTACCCCCCAAAGTCATACACATTCTATCTAATAACTGTTCTTTCTTAACTATGTATTCTTCTTTAGGAAGGTATTGTGCATAGCCTAGTGTCCCCATTCCACGTGGGATTATTGTAACTTTAATCAATGGAGACGCATTTTCTAAAAACCAGCCACAAATAGCATGACCAGCTTCGTGATATGCAATCGTCCTTTTTTCTTTTGGAGGAATGAATTTATTCCTTTTTTCCATACCGCCAATAACTCTATCAAGTGCATAATTGAAGTCTTCCATTTCAACACATTTCTTATCTCCTCTCGCAGCAACCAAGGCTGCCTCATTACAAACATTAGCGATATCTGCTCCAGCAAATCCCGGAGTCATCTCCGCTAGATAACTAGTATTTACCTCATTACACGATTTTATATCTTTAAGGTGAACTTCAAAAATAGCTTTTCTTTCCTTCAAATCAGGTAAGTCTATTCCTATTTGTCTGTCAAATCTTCCCGGTCTTAGCAAAGCTGAATCCAATACATCAGGTCTATTGGTCGCAGCCATTAATATTACTCCTGCATCTGTTTTAAAACCATCCATTTCGACCAAAAGTTGATTCAATGTATTCTCTCTTTCATCATTGCCACCTTGGAGTGCTCCTTTGCTTCGTGATCTACCAATAGCATCAATCTCATCAATAAATACTATACAGGGGGCTTTCTCTCTGGCCTGCTTAAACAAATCCCTTACTCTGGATGCTCCAACTCCTACAAACATCTCAACAAAATCAGATCCTGAAATAGAGAAAAACGGCACATCCGCCTCTCCGGCAACAGCCTTAGCCAAAAGTGTTTTCCCGGTACCGGGAGCTCCAACCAAAAGTACTCCTTTCGGTATTTTACCTCCGAGATTCGTATACTTTTTAGGATTTTTCAGAAAATCCACAACTTCCATAACCTCTTGCTTTGCCTCTTTTAACCCCGCTACATCTTTAAATGATATATTAACTTTCGCATTTTTATCAAACAAAGCAGCTCTGGATTTACCTATATTGAAAATCTGTGAGCCCGGTCCTCCGCCTGCTCCCATCCTACGCATCAAAAACATCCACAATCCTATCAATATAATAATAGGTAATAACCAATTGAGAATAGGTCCAACCCAATCTTGTTTAGTTTTAAGGATAGGATCAATTTCAAAACCTTCTTTTTTCAATTTCATCATCTCTTGGTCAAAAGTTCTCATATCTCCAATCTGAAAACTAAAATCCGGTCCAAAAATATCCTTTTTTCTGTCTTTTAATTCTTCGTATTTATCTTTTTTATCCTTTTTGATATATACATTTGCGATTGATTTATTGATAACCTCAACTTTTTTTACATCGTTATTGCGAACCATCTCAATAAACTTAAAGAATGTAGTTTCTTTAGAACTGTCACTAGGATATAAAAATAACTGAATCGCCATTATTCCTAAAATCACCAATCCGTACACCCAAAATGTATTTGTCTTAACATTTTTCGGATCTTTAGGATTAAATGGCTTCTTATTTTTCCCCTGCTTATTATTTTTCGAAATATTATTATTTGTACTCATATTATTTTTTGAATTAATTGAAAGACTATAAGTCTTCGTACTTTTTGAACTTCGCATCATTCCAAAGAGCCTCTAAATTATAGAATTCTCTTGTTTCGGGATAAAAAACATGGACAACTATATCAAAATAATCGATTAAAACCCACTTAGAGTGATCTTTCCCTTCATAACTGATCGGCATTTGACCTATTTCGTTTTTCATCCTTTTGTAGATATTATTGGCAATTGATGAAACCTGAACCGTTGAATCTCCTTCACAAATTATAAAATAATCGGCAGGAGCACCTTGCACTCCCCTTAAATCCAGCTGTAAAATATTCTTCCCTTTGATATCCTGAATACTGTCAATAATTAGGTCAATATAAAAATCTGGATTTGCTTGTTTTAATTTTAAAGATGCTTTATTTGTCAAATTTTATGTATTTTTGATTTAGGAATGCAAAGCTATTTATTTTTTAACTATAAAAGAAGTATTTTAATGAATATTATCGGCTCTAACCTCATAGTATTAAAGGAAATTGGCTCTACAAATGAATATGCTTATGATCTATTGTCTCAAAGTAAACAGATAGATGGCACTATTGTTTTGACATATTTTCAAACAAATGGTAAAGGTCAAGGAAAAAACCTATGGATTAGTGAGAAAAATAAAAACTTATTACTATCAATAATTCTCCAACCGGATTTTTTGGATATAGAAAAACAGTTTTATCTAAGCATGATAATTAGTTTGGGAATATTGAATACAATTAGGAAATACACTTCAGAAGAAATCAAGATTAAATGGCCAAATGATATATTTCTAGCCGGGAAAAAAGTTGCGGGAATCCTAATAAAAAATATATTATCAGGAAAAAAAATCAAAAACTCAATCATAGGGATTGGTTTAAATATCAACCAATACCAATTCAACGAATTGGAAAACATTGCAACATCAATGGCAAAAATGGAAAATAAAGAATTTGATTTGAAGAAAGTTTTAGATGAACTAATTATCAATTTGAATTATTACTACAACAAATTGAGAAAAAACAAATACGTAGAAATAAAAAAAGAATACTTAGAAAATCTATATAAACTCAATATTCAGAGCAACTTTGAATTGCCTGCCATTAATAATACACCCTCAAAATCTTTCTCCGGAAAAATAACCGGAATAGATGAAAGCGGGAGATTGCTTGTAGAAACTCAAGGCGAAATAAAAACCTTTATGCACAAGGAGATTATATTTCATTTCAAACATCACCCTAGCCCTCCCCGTTTATAATTCCTTTGACTGGATTATTAGGATTATTGACAATATTTATAGCAATTCCTCTAGCTACCGGAGTCCTTAAAAACGCAAATGACATTGAAAATTTAATTCCCTCTTTTGGTAAAAATGTATTACTGAATTTACTGATGCCGTTATTGACGGCAATAGGAATTTTCTTAGGTTGATAACTAATATTGGTATTATTCCAAGTCAACACTATTTTCAATTTTTAAAATTGCCCCGTTTTGATTTTCAATTACAGAGTTTAATCCTGTCATTCCTCCGTTCAAAATAGGAACGTTATCTAGTAAAAGATCTCCTTGGTTTCGAATAGCAGAGCCATTAGGACCATAGCCTCCTTTAATTGAGAAATTCTCAAATTTCACAACCTTTCCTGGATTTATGTTGAAGATTGTCTCTACATCAACTGTTTGTGGGATAACAGAAGAAACTATAATACTATCTTCCGGATTTGCTATAATGAAAATATTCTTATCAATCTCTAAAAACGTGCTCGTAATAATAATAGTGGAATCATTAATGCTAGAGCTTAAAAAAACAGTATCTCCATCTTCTGCACATGCAATTGCATATCTTATTGATCCTTCACCACTATCACTGGTATTGAATACTGTATGACAAGAAACAATATTTAGACTATAATCTTCCGTTTCTCCATAATTATCAGGATGTGGATTACAAGGGGTTGGGTCTAAATCATATTGTTCTATAATTCTCATTGTTGTATTTCCTAATTTAGCTGTTTCCGGAACTAAAATATTACCCGTTATTGTTCCGGAATTGGTGCGGTCACCCAAATCAAAATATTCATTATTAACATCAAAAACACAATCCTGATTCCAATCTATCCATACAAATACATGTTCTGTCCAGTTTCCATTCATTTCAAGAGAAATTGTAATTGGATATGTGTTTCCTCGAACAATATTCGTTGACAAAGAAGTGAAATCTTCATAGCTATCGCTTCCACCTTGCCCACTTGAATTATCAATACTATTAAAAGTTACTTGATTTATCCAGTCATCAGTAGTATTTGAATATGTTGATAAACAATAAGAACATGTTGGTTCTGACGCAATAATATAATCAATTTTTTCCTCTGTATCATTACCAAGACTATTGGTTGCGACGAGAGTCACAGTATATGAATCAGCCGCGTCAAATGTCACTTTGGGATTTTGAGAAGTAGAAGATGTCCCTCCGACATAAGTAATTGTTGATGGACTGAAAGACCAAGCCCAAGAGGTAGGCGCTTTCAACGAAACATCATAAAAAGAAACAGTTTGCCCCGTCTCAGGATTTGTTTCATCTGCATAGAAATTTGCAACAGGGGCTGCCGGAACACCTTCTTCTCCGGTAACAATTAGTGTGAAGTTCTGACTACCTCCTGACAAATTTCCCTTATGTGAAACTGTAATTGTATAACTTCCTGATGCACCATTTATCACAATCTTTTCGTAAGGATCAACAATATTGTCCCCTGTACTATTAGTTGTGACAGAAGTTAATTTATAGGGAAAATAAGTGGTTCCATTTGAAACTCTTAAATCTAAATCATTAACCAAAACAGGTGTGTTGTCATTTGATGTTCCTGTATTTATTGTTCCAGGTGGATCCGTCCAAGAGATTGATACCACTAAATCATTTATACCATCAGATTCAACATTAACAGAATAATTTTCGCCCTCACTAAGACTTAGTTCTGTCAATCTGGATTCATCACCGTTATTACTTATCACATTAGCTGCTTCTTTTCCATTCAATAAACCCCATCCCCAAATAGCATCGGGTCCTGTCATTCCGGCATCATCTGCTGTATGAAGAGCTAATCCTTTCAAGGAAGCAGCCAACATATATTGACCATTGAGATTATGATAGTGCTCTTGCAATAACATAAGTGTCCCCGTAACACTTGGTGTAGCCATAGATGTACCTGATGTTGTACCATATTGGTCGTCAGCATTCTGATATGTGGAATAAACTTCTGTACCATTCCCTGCAATATCCGGCTTTATTCTGTAATCATCCGTTGGGCCTTGACTACTTTCCGGATTAATTGTTACAGAAATTAAATCTCCATTTGCATTTATATTTGCATCTTGAGCATTTGCCACTACTAGATTGTTTTTACTGCAACGATGTCCTGACAGTTTATCATAGGTTGAATTTCCTTCCAATGGGTCACCATTAATAGTGTTATCATCCCCAAAATTACCTCCGGCAACCATCATTAAGTAATAAGGTGCATTATACATAACTTCATCCCAATCATGTGATAATTCATGATAAGCTCCATAACGCCAATCAGGAAAATCATTATCATCCCAACCATAGGAATGATTAGATACCAACATTCCATTGGCTGCCTGTGTAGTTGCCTCTGCAACATCGTTATCATAATTATATCCAACAGCATCTGCTTGCCAAGCCATTCCTTTTGCATCAGGATCAACTCCGGAAGATATGATTATCCCTGTAACATGAGCTGAATGATACTGCAAGCCACTAACCTCTCCTTCTGAATATCGATTGTTTCCACCAGCTCCATCATATTCTTGATGAGTAACTCTTGCGCTTCCATCATCCCAAATATATGCTACGATATCATCACCATTTAAGTTCAAACCCATTATTCCACCTGAATGAAGAGTATTGGCTCTAGTGGATATAGCCGCATTTGCACTATAAGTTGTGTAATAGATTGGAGTTCCTTCTTTACTAACGCTCATAAGTTCTTTCACGTGCTTACCATCATCATCCTTAATCACCCAGCCATATTTTTTTGCTAGCATTAATGCTTTTTCTTTTTTACGCTTAGCTTTTTTATCTAATGATTTTGCTAATTCACTCAAAATTTTTTGATTGTAGTTTTTGGTAATGATTTTTCTTTCTTCTTTTGTTTGTGAGAAGATTAAAACCGGTATAGCTAAAACAAATACAAAAAATAGAAATGCTTTTTTCATAGGGTGATTATTTAATAATTATTACTTTGCTAAATATTGTGACAGATGTAGCTGATTTTATCTTAATTATATACAAACC
>JALVAD010000631.1 GCA_027011385.1 Saprospiraceae bacterium
TGTTAATTCTATACAATTTTAATAAAATATTGAGACTTTTAATAATTTATTCGTCACAAAGTAGTGTATTGCGGAGATTAAATATCTTTTTAATTAAGCACATAACGCCAATAGCGATAAATTTAGTACCAATGAGGATTATAATAAAACTTTTTTTTATTCTATTTGTATTTAACACCAATGCTCAAATGATTGACAATGTGGGTAATGTTAAATATGGAAATGAATGGATAAACTATTCGCAAGAATACTTTAAATTTACTATAAACGAAGACGGAATATATAGAATTACTTACCAAGATATGGTTAATGCAGGGTTGAACGCTTCTTCAATTAGCGGCAGAAAATTTCAATTGTTCGCTTATGGGTTGGAGATTCCTGTTTATGTAAGTACAAATAGTAGTTTTGGTTCAAACGACTACATTGAGTTTTATGGAGAAAGTAACAAATCCCAAATGGATTCATTTCTTTATCTAAATAAAAATGATATACTCAATCCGGAATACAGTATGTTTACAGACGATGCTAGTTATTATCTCACTTGGAATAATTCTCAGCATAAAAGATACAATAATTTAACAAATGACTTAAGCGGCAATTTACCTCCTGTGGAATCTTATTATATTCATGAAGAAAAAATTATAAACAATTCAGAGTACATAAAACCATTGAGAAGTGAAATTAATCATATTTACAAGTCAAATTTTGACGTAGGAGAAGGCTATGGCAGTAAACTACAACAGATAAACACTTTTACCATTCAAACCTACGATAGGGTTTATACCGGGGATAAGCCAAGCTTTAATATTAGACTTGCAACAAATCTCAGAGGACATCATATTATTTTTAAACTTAACAATAATAATATCAAGGACATTATAAGAAACGGTATCACTGTCAGTTCAAATGTTTTCAATTTTAATTATTCTGCATTGTCTGATAATATGCAATTAAGAGTTGAAGGAAGTTCACCAGATGATAAAAATACAATATCTACACTGTCGCTTTTTTACACCAGAAAGTTTAAGTTTTTCAACAAAAGCTATTTTAATTTTTCTCTTGAAAGCAGTGATTTTACCAGATATTATGAGATAAAGGATTTTGATACCGAAGGAAATTCTCTCATATTGTATGATGTAAACAATAAAAATAGACTAATACCAAAAATCGATCAAAACACTGGATTTGTGAAATTCATATTACCACCAAGCGAGAAAAGAAATTTAATATTAGTCAATTCAGGTAAGTCTATTAGATCAATCGCAGCGATGCAGAAAGTAGTTTTTAATGATATTACTTCAAAAATTGATAAAAATTATATCATAATCACAAAAAGAAATGCTTTTAACTCCGGGCAAGATTTAGTACAAGAATATGCTAATTATAGAGCATCAAGTATTGGAGGAGGATTCAAAACTATGATTGTAGATATAAACGATATTTATGAGCAATTTGGATATGGAATTGAAAGACATAATCAATCTCTTAACAACTTTATAATTTATCTTAAGGACAAATTTATTGATCCTAAATATATTTTGATAATAGGAAAAGGCTTGGAATACAATGAAATCAGAACCACCGAGCAATTGAATAATCCTGTAAATTTGTTTCATGTACCAACATATGGACATCCGGGTTCTGACAATCTAATGGCTGCAAGGCATGGCCAAAATTATCCTGTATTACCAATAGGCAGAATAGCAGCAAAAAATTCAAATCAATTACAAACCTATTTGAATAAAGTCAAACAACATGAAAATAATTTGAATTATGCACAAAATTTAGAAGGAAAAAATTGGATGAAAAAAGTTATCCATCTAGTAGGTGGAACTCCGGATATAATTGAACAAATCAGAAGTTCACTCAATTTTATGGGGTCTCTTTTGGGGAAGAGCTTTATGGGTGCTAAAATAGATTCATATGAAAGGAATAGCGGTACTTCACAGGAATCCGTGACCAATTTAATAGTTGACGATATTACTTCAGGGGCTGCAATGGTTACTTTTTTTGGTCATTCAGGAGTTAGTGGGACCGACTTCAATATTGCAGGTTTAGACAATGACAAATATCCGGTTTTTTATAGCTTGGGATGTTATTCAGGAAATATACATACAAATAGTACAAACGGGCAGAGTGAAAATTTTGTTCTAAATCCGGGAGGTGTTATAGTGTATGCCGGAACAAGTGGAACGGGTTTTACCGGTAGTTTGGCTAGATTAGGAAAAAAAATATACAACAATACAGGTAATATCATGTATGGTCAAAGCGTGGGTGTGATTGTTCAAAAAGCTTTGGAATCGATAGGTAGTGAAAGTTTTGATTTAGGGAGTGTAACATTGAATCAGCAATTTACTTTTCACGGCGACCCCGCTGTAAAATTGCATCTATTTGATTCTCCTGATTATGTTATTGATAATACTTCAATCAATACTATTCCAGGCGAAATTACTGCAGGAGACAATAGTTTTACATTAAATTTTAATGTCATTAATATTGGTAAAGGAATTGATGATAATCTGACGGTAAGAATCGAAAGGGATTTGCCAAACGGTGAATCGGAAGTAATCCAAAAAACAGTTGAAGCACCTAAATACAAAAAAAGCATTGCAATAAATATACCAACACATGGTATCCAAGGAATTGGTGAAAATTGTGTGTCTATTTATATTAATCCTGATAATTCTCTCAACGAACAACCACAACCTCAAGCTGCATACAATAATAACTATTCAAATGATAATGGTGATAATTCATTTTGCTTTGAAATAATCAATAATAAAGTATTTCCTTTGTACCCTGAAGAATTTGGTATAGTGAATAACCCGAATATCGAATTACAAGCTTCCCTTTCCAATTATTTTGCAAATCAAGAAGAATATATTTTTCAAATAGACACAAGTGAATTGTTTAATAGTCCTCTGATTGATGAATCTGTAGTTTCATCCGGAAAAAATATTATTAAATGGAGTCCCGATATTATTTTTCAAAATAATACGGTTTATTATTGGAGAATAGGTATCAATAATGCCAACCCGGATAATATCGATTGGAAAAACAGTTCATTTGTATACCTTTCAAACAGCTCCAAAGGATGGAACCAGAGTCATTATTTCCAATATTTGAAAGATGAATTTGATGGAATAAACTTTCGTGGAAGAAAATTTGACTTTGAGCCTCAAATGAGATCAGTTACCATAGTAGGAAAGAATTGGGATAATCAAAAAGTATGTCATGTTGATGGTGAAACCTGGGGCGATATGAATGAAATGGGGCTTGGCTCAAAAATTTTGATTTCCGGTTGGGGACCCCAGTATTGGATGAGAAACAAGACCAAAACTGATTATAACAGCTTGGAAGTAAATAGGGAAAATTCAATAGGATTCCTTTATAAACCTTATTTGGATAATCAAGTCCAAGGCATCAAATCATTAATTGAAGCGATGCCTGACTCCATGACGGTATTCTTTTACACCATCTTAGGAGAAGACGAAGGTCTATTTCCTGAAAGATGGGCTAAGGACTCTATTGATTTGGGATACAATCTATTTAGTTTAATGGAAAGTTATGGTGCTAGAAAATTGAGGTTAATGGAACAAAGAGGAACTGTACCATATATTCTAATATTTAAAAAAGGAGTAGGTGTAATTCAGGAAAAGATTGGGCAAACAATCAGTGATGTATTTGAAATAACTCAAAATGTTACCATTAACAAAAAGGATGGCTATTTTACTTCAAAAATAATAGGTCCTGCAAAAGAATGGAATACTGTAATATGGCAAGAGTCATATAAAGATCAAAATGATATTGAATCATATGTAGAAGTATATAAAATTGATAAAAATAATAACAAAGTCTTAGTGAATACTTTAAATTCAGTGTATAATCTGGATATTTCGAATATAGATGTACAACAATACCCATATATACAACTTAAGTATTATGCGGTTGACAAAATGAGAAGAGATCCCCCCCATCTTGATTTTTGGAGAGTTCTGTACAAGGAATATCCTGATGCTATTTTAAAAGAAAATGCCGGCTCATATTTCCAAAGTGATACTTTGGATTATGGTGATATGCTAAAATTTAAAACCGGCATTTTCAATAGTAGCGATACCGATATGGAACCCATTTTAGTGAGGTACAAAATCAAAAAACAAAACAATGAAGAGCTGGTTTATACCAAAAGGTATCCCCCCTTATTAGCTAATTCTTCATACGACATTAGTTTTGAGTTTGATAATTCCATTGGAGATTTAGTAGGATACAATGAATTTTCTGTTGAGATAAATGCAGATCAAGAGCAAATAGAAAAAACATATACCAATAATAGCGGCACAAGATCTTTTTACGTAAAAACATCAAGCCTTCCTGTACAAGTTCTGAATTTTGATGCCAAGGAAAGAAAGACAGATATTTATATTTATTGGTCTTCAATCAATGAATTAAACTGTGATAGGTATGTGGTAGAAAAATCATTGGATGGTATCAATTTTGATGATTTAGAAAGTATAAAAGCTACAGGAAATAACAGCAATAATACAAATAAATATAGTGTAATAGATCTGAATCCATCTCTAGGGCTTAATTATTACAGGCTGAAGCAAATCGATTTCGATGGCAAATCCACTTACTCAAAAGTTGTTTCTATCGCAATGGAAAATAGAGATGAAATAATGATTTCTCCTAATCCATTCATAGATTATTTTATAATTAACTCTTATTTTTATAATGACAATAATACAATTGAGCTTATCAATAGCGAGGGAAAAGTGCTGTATTCTTATAAAACAACGAGAGGTTTCAATAGATTAAAGATAAATACTACAGATTTACCTAAAGGAATGTTTTATTGCAAGGTAAATAATGGGAAAAACATAAAAACTTATAAGGTTTTAAAGCTCTAAATAGCTTTTTTTTTAAGTTTATTGACCATTTTCATAAGGGTTTTTGATTTATATTCGTCGTACTGCTAGTAATGTAAAGAATATAAGCTTATTTCATATTGCTATTTTGAATAATGTT
>JALVAD010000632.1 GCA_027011385.1 Saprospiraceae bacterium
ATATTTAAACTGTTCTATATTTATAAATTCATATTAATTTCCAATTAAAAATCAAATTCCTTCTTTAATTCTTGAATTGTTTTTAAAAATTTTTTTCTATAATCACCTCCAACTTTATTATTAGGACTTTTTAAGTATTCCTCTGCAAAATTAACACATTCCTTATACTTTTCGGTTACCTTAGAAGATTTATTTAGGTATTTTCTTACTGCATTTATTTTATTACTTATTACTCCATATTCTTTCCTCCCAAATTCTATTGCAACTTGTTCTATCCCTTTCATCGTTTTGTAAGCATTTGGGATAGATTTATCAATTTCAACAATTATCTCTGCTTCTTCACTGACAACTTCTTTTAATCTTTTGTGCTCATTAAATCTCACGGCAACATCTCTTGCTGTCCTACCAAAGTACCACTGCTTTGAGAGTTTTTCCATAACCTCAAATGCATACACTTTATAAAATTTTTTTCCTCCTTGTACACCTGCATAAACAAGAATTTCTTTTTCTATTATTGCTTCTCCTGACTTTTTTGCCACAAATTTTGCTCCGGAACCTTCTCCCATCAATGCAACATCAATAGCAAAATTCAATGCTCCCGCACCATTAAACTGAAAACCACTTGTGACTGGAATTGTTTCACTCATATCTTCTTTCGTTGGAATAGGTAAATATCTAGTTTCCTCGTCATTCCAAGTCCATGCATTATCCCAATCTAACCAATGAGAATCATTATCATGACTTCCTGCAATGCCCACTCCTGACTTATGATGCCGAAAGATATGTTTATAATCAGTATGAGGTTCACTATTTGCAAGTTGCACATCTTCTTCCTGTACTATTATCAAATCTATAGTTTCATCTTCCAAAGTACCTGACGGAAAATTAGCTATTTTTTCACCTGTAGATATAGAATAATAAAAAATATTATCAGCTGATATATTATTTTCACTTGCATATTCCAAAGCCCTTTTTATATACCACGTATTACCACAATATGACTTTAAATTACCCCATAAATTACCCCAAAATGATTTTGGCAATACCGGAGGAGGTGCTTTTGTATTGAGTTTCGAGACATCAATAGTATGTTCACCTAACATTTGATATTTGAAAGTAATATTTTGAAGTCCAGGAGGAGGAATTGTATCAGGTATCCAACCTATGTCAACATTAGCTTCATGATTTATATATAATACTTTCAATTTTTCATCTAGATGTATCCATAAATTTATATCAGCTCCACTTGATTTAAAAGATGATTTTGCGAGTTCAAAACCATCCCCGTTATTCAAGTTTTCATTATTAGTAATTTCAATATTTACCGTATGATTAAATCCTTCAATACTACTGAAAAAACTATTTAAATTATCTTCAATATTTTCATTATACCCTGCTACACTTACTATATCTGCTCCACCATAACTATTTACAAAGTTTCCTCCCCTATCTTCAATTTCTTTATCTCTTCCTGTAACAGGAACGTCCTCATAAATAGAATCTACTGGTAAGGGATAAAATCCTTCCCTTAATAACATCAATGTTCTCTGCTTGTCTGTTAAATTAAAAACACACTGATTACCAGAGCCACCATTAAGACAACAATTTTGAATCTGCTTAACTCTTTGTTTTAAATGACTTATGATTTTCTTTTCAGCAAAAACATATTCCTCATAATTTTTACCACTTTTGTCATTATAATCATTTACCATTATCTGAAGTTCTTGCTCTATGGAAAATCTATCATTTTCACTCAGGCAACTAAACAGTCCGGTTTCAGGCAATTTAAGTGAAATAAAAAATTTGCGAAGTAATCCTTCATGATCAGCTAATTTCCCAAATAATAAAT
The DNA here is from genome assembly GCA_027011385.1 of Saprospiraceae bacterium. Taxonomy (GTDB): domain Bacteria; phylum Bacteroidota; class Bacteroidia; order Chitinophagales; family Saprospiraceae; genus JADJGA01. Next base: position 1,850 of record JALVAD010000632.1, read on the forward strand.
AGTAAGGAGTAGTAATTTTCTCATCAATAACTTTACTAAAAACCTCAGGATAATTAAATCCATTAAAATACTCTGTCAAAGAATAAAATCCAAAATCATAAACTTTAAAGTCATTGTAAAAATCAGGGCTAAACTCTTGTACCAAAGAACAAGAAGAATCCTTCAATTCAGAGTTATCGACTTCTATTCCCGAAATTTCTTGTATTACTTCAAAACAACCGGCGTCATCACAACATTGTTGTGAAAAAAGATTCCCACTAACCCCCACACTTCCCATCAACATCAACACTCCAATAAATATCCTGAGAATACCTGCGTTAAGTAAATTTCTGATCTTCATTTTTTATATATTTACGTTTTTTAAAATAATATTTTTTTATAATACGGTTATTGTTAAAATGGCGCCATTCTCCTCCTCTCAACCCTATAAGGTTTTCGAAAACCTTATAGGTTTATTGCCCTGCTACTTGCCCTGCACTGCTGCTCAAACTGCATCTTTACGGGCACAAAATCCGGAATAACATTGAACACCATTCGGCGTTCTAATTCTTCTTGTCATATATCCCATAGTTGCACTATGGGCTATTGACATTAAACCACATTCGTGGTTTTTGATTCTGATAAGCGAGCGTCTCTGACCTCGCTTCATCACGTCTCAAATCTTAAATCCTTGTTCGATATTCGATATTCAAAATCCCTCATTACACTTCGCTACAGCTTCCGCTACGCTCCAGCCTGAAACTTTCAAACTTGGAACTTGAAACATGAAACTCCAAAACATAAAACTCTCAAACCCCTGATTATAATCCGGCTTCAAAATCACTCCTTGCAGTCGTGCTTTTGAGTCCTGGGTTTTACTTTATTTTATGAATATCAAAGCAGTCATTCAATCACTTTTTTTGCAACACCGCCCTCCCGTATAAACCATATCAGGTTTTACGGGACAGGTCTAACTCCCCGTTTCTCCATTTTATTCCGAAACCGGGAGAACCCCAACCCGCACTTTCCTCTCCGAAAAGCAGCGAGTTGCTACCTCCTCCTGTCATTTTTCTGCAATGCATTGCAGAAAAATTACAAGGGGGAGCGTTAGGCTTTCGCGGGATGCTCGAGGGGGTAGCTGTGCCAATAAAACACGAGAAAACCCATCACTTATCACTCATGCACCACCCTCTCCACTCTCACTTCACTTCCTCTCACCACCTTCACAAAATATACTCCTGTTTCCAAACCGGATAAGTCGATATGCCCAAAATCCTTTGATTTTTGTAGCACTTTGATACCGGCAATGTTGTATATTTCCAGTTTGTTTATTTTTTGTCCTGTATTTATTATCTTGATATAGTCGTATGCAGGGTTCGGTATTATGGTGATACCGGCATTTGCAAGATCATCAGTTGCAGTCAGTACGGACAATGTTGCTGCACCGGATGTAATATCTCCGCATTCGCCCGATATTTTCACCGTATAGCTTCCCGCTTCACTTTGTACCACATCGGATATAGTCAGCTGAGCAGTGGTAGTACCCGAATATTTGCCTCCGTCAGACAATACCGTACCATCCTTGTACCATTGGTACGTGGAAATTGTACCGCTAGCTGCAACAGAAAATACTGCTTGCTTGCCTTTATTTATTTCTAATGATTGCGGTTGGGTAGAGATAGATATCAATGGTTTTACTGTTAAGGTAGCGGCATCGCTGGTTACGATACCTCCATCACCTATTACCACACATCTGTATTCTCCAGCATCGGATGACGTTATAGCACTTATCGTATAGCTATTTGAAGTAGCACCGGAGATATCTGTATTATCTTTTTGCCATTGGTAACTGAGATTATCACCTGTCGCAGTTATATTAAAACTTGCTTCTTCACCTTCACATAAAGTTTTAGATTCCGGTTGAACGGATAATACTGTCTTCACTGCTACTTTCAATGTTGCTATTTCAGATTCCACTTCACTACATTTCCCTATAACTTTACACTTATAATTACCTGCATCAGTTTTAGATAAATTAGTTATTTGCAATGTAGCAGTATTACTACCTGAGATATTACCTTCATCTTCTAATTGCACACCTGATTTGTACCACTGATATGATTCAATATTACCACCACCTACAGTTATATCAAAAGTCACAGTTTCTCCAATTGCTTTATTTTGATCTTGAGGTTGCGATGCTATTGATAATTGGCCACCAACAGTCAATGTTGCCACATCGCTTGTCAGACTACCTTTATTTCCTGTAACGATACATGTATAACCTCCATTATCACTTGGAGCAACATTATTTATCTTGAGTGTAGTTGATATCGCACCGACAATATCAATACCATCTTTTTGCCATTGATATTTTATATAAGAACCTGCTGCTTTTATACTGAATATTGCAGTATCAGCAGGGCAAACTTCTAACGACACCGGCTGCTTTCTGATCTCTGTGGGAAAATTGCCTGCCAATAATGGATCATAGACAAATAATTCCTTTCCATATTCAGGTGATTTGCATATAAAAAATACTTTATCCCCCATTACCGTCAAGTGCTTCAAACTAGATAATGAATCAGTATCACTCAATGGGGTTAATTGAGATACTTTTTCATTTGATTCGTTGTAAGTAAAAATCTGAACAGGAGTACTATCAGTATATCCAAAAAATGCCAATTCATCACCATACTCAGCCGATGGAGCCTTTATATTACTATACTCATTAAATATCTTTTCAACCGTATTTCCATCTGTTCGATACCATCCAAAATTCCACCATTCGTTCATCGCTTGAAAATATAATTTATTGTTATAAACTTTCATATACAATGGTGCTCTATATTCATTACTGACTAATACTTTTGAGCCACTTACCGTCCCATCTGAAACATACAGACAATCTCCTTGGTCACTATCCCCATGATAATAAAGCTTACCATCAAATTCAATTATACCTTTATTTTTTTCCAAATCTTGAAACGATAATTCATCGTGCTTTGTAAGAGCGATTGTACCTTCAACCGTTCCATCTGTCACCCACAATCTATACCCTTCTCCACTTTTATTATAAAAGAAAAAGACTTTATTTCCAACAGGAGTCATATAAATCTTAGTATTAAATTCATTTCCGGTATTTATTGTATAGTAATCATGTGTCCCTCCCAAAGTTCCATCTGAAGTAAATAATGCCGTACCGCCATCAATTCCTCCAATTATAAAAAGATTATTGTCTGTAGCAGTCATATCTTTAATTCCGTCAGCCCAATAAAATTCATGAATTTGCGTTACCTGATCTGAATTTTTATCGTATTTCCTAAGTATGTTCTTATCAGAAAAATACAAAATATCATTAAAAATAGTAAAATCATCTAGAACATAAATAGAACTATAAATCTCCCTTACAGAATTATCTTGATTTATCTCAAGCAATTTAGCTATACTTTTGACTCTCACACAAATATATAACCTGTTATTATATTCAATATAATTATATATTCTTTTGTATTCCCCAATCATTTGAGTGGTATAATCCGTTGAATTGGAAACCCATAATCTACTTGGGCTGCTATCTTTGTCATATAAAAATATTTTGTCTCCAACAGTTGTCAAAATCCCTGAATCTTCCCAACTATTAAATGTTCCGGAAGATCCATTTGTAATATCATCAGCAATTGTTACTCCTTGTCCGGATATTGTATTATACATTAAAAATAAAGCAATTGCAAAAGTAAATCGCACTAACGTTCTCATTTTTTAAATTTTTCAAATTATTAAATATATTAACTAATCAATTTCCAAATGTTTGCACGGTAATAATATCTGAATACTTGGATCTACCTCCATCATAATGCTCTGCTATTATTTTGTACTCATAATGCACCACTCCTCTTTGAGGATAATCATCAACAAAAATATACCCGTCATATCCAACCATTTGCGCCAATCTAGCTGCATCCTCAGGAGATATACTTTTTGTCAATACAAAATTGGAATAGCTTATATTACCGGAATTAGTCCCACCTATAGTAGTCAATCCTTGTTGGAATACAATACGCCTATAAAGCTTAAATGAACGTAAATTTTCAAATTCAGTACTATATTTCCATTTGAAAGCTACTGCTTTTTTGTAATCCGCCAGACTAAATTGTCCGGGAGGTGCAGGGGGAACATTAACACTGGTGCTACCCGAAAGCAGATTTAAAACAGTACTTGATGGACCGTTTAAATTCCCCGGAATACTATATCCTGTAAAATTTGTAGTTAAGCCCACATAGTCAAGTACCGGCATAAAAGGAATTAGATATCCCTCAAAATCACTTAAGACTCCTCTAATGCCATCATCATAGGGAAATACTGATTTCTCCTTTGAATAAGAAATATTTCCGGCATCATCATAAGCCAACAATCTATATTTGTATGTATTGAATTTCAATGTGTCTAAATCCAAATAATTAGCTCCATCAATCAAGCTATTATTTGAAGATATTGTATCCGGTTCTTTTCCGACATCGAATGAAATAACTGTCTCCCAATTTGGAGTATTTGCAATTTTGCGTTGCAATTCATGTTTTACCAGATCATCAGTTTCACTTAATGCCCAATATACTGCAATACCCTGATCATATGCAATCAATTGTTTAATTATAGCTTGTGAGGGAGCGTTAATATCCGGTCTTTCCAATGCTAATGGGTCGGATAATTCTGACATATTGTATCTATTATCCACTGCAAATACTTTAAGAAAAATACTATCCAAGCCAAATTTCAAATCAATAAAGGTTTCAAAATGCGGTTTCACAAGAGCTAAGCTAGTCAATTGAGAATATTCACCATCAATTTTATTGCTATACACTACCTTGTATCCTTTTAGATCATCTTCCGTATTCGCATCCCAATCCATTGTCACCTTTCCATCATCACGTACAAATCCCGTCAAACCTGTGGGTTTAGCCGGTGGTATAGTATCAGCCAATTGCAGCAATTTCGCAATTGACCTGTATTTGTATTGGTTGATATCCGTAGCTTCCACGATATAATAACCGGCACCAATCGGATTGTCTTGCTCAAATATACTATCCGTTTTAGCCAAAGCATTAGGATTGATCACAGTAACGGTATCATCGATTTTCTTCAACCTCAATATATCGAAATGATCAAGTTTAGACCTCAAGCTATCAGGAGAAATATTCCATTTGATGTAGATACTATTATCTTCGGCAGAGGTCGAATCTATACTTATTTGCAAATTGAGTATTGGTTCTTTACCCTTGGCATGAACCGTGTCCGAAGGAGACCCATAACCCCCAAAAGAAGACAGCCCTACTATCCTATATGCATATTCAGTTGTATTATCCACCAATGAATCAACATAAAATGCAAAATCCGATTCTGCTTTGGCATCAGTCATATATATAAAAGGATTCTCATTTAGTACTTCAAATGAATCATCACCTATCTCTTTTCTTTCGATATTGTAAAAAGCATAGTAATCTTCCATTCCTGCTATAAGCCAACTCAACATTACCGTATGGTCACCACCTGCAGCAGATACATCTTGTGGTTGTGGCAAAGAAACAGCATCCGATAATGTTACAGCTACGACTCCACCTAAATAATTATGTGACTCATTTTCAGGATAATTGACATGTACCATATAGATATATTTGACACTATCTTCCACATCCACATCTACGTATCCCAGACCTAAGCCCTTCGCAACAGCATAATCCTGCTCGCTTAACATCATCGAAAACAGAAACCTCTCATCTTCATTATCTTGATATCTAACAGCATCCGAAAGCTTTATCGAATCAGGATTTGCATTGTATTGATACTTTAAAGAATCATCATACAAGATATCTTTGACAAGTAAAGCATTGTCATTGCTGGAAAAATTAGCATTCCATTCTGACTCAGTATAAGGTTTGAGCGAATCTACTAGCACTACAGCAGTATTTGCTTCTTCTTCAATAGTCATTGTATCATTTTGTATCCTTCTTGTCAACCTGTAACCATAATCTATTCCATCTCTCCAAACATCAATATCCGAGGGCATCCATTTCAATTTTACTGTATCTCCTACAACAATAGCTTTAACATCAACCCTATGTTCTTGCAAATCACTGCTGTTTTGTGATAAAACGGAATTTGAAATCAACAAAAAAATGATACTTAAATAAATTATCGAATATTTCATTATCGTTTATTTTTACTTTTTTTAAATTATTTTTTAAACTCAATCTTTTTTGAACTCGTTGTTATATTCTTACCTGGTAAATTATAAAAGAGCTCTATTTTAAAACTATCTCCACTGGAATAATCATTAAAAGGCAATTTATATATTCCATTTAATATTGGGGGAATAAAATAAGTATTTCCATTACCACCATCGTCATCATCATCATCGTCATCATCTCCTCCTCCGTCAGTATCATCACCTACATTTCTAAAACCAACTTTATTATCATTTCGATTTTGGGCCTTATTTCCCGTATTACCTCCATCTACCAATTGAGCTCCACCATTACCGCCACTAGAATTATTTACATAAGTCGATAATTCCCCCTGTAGATAATTTATATCATTAGCAACTATCGCTGCCAAATCAAAAACAATTCCTTGTTGCTTAGAAGTCGAAAAATTACTACTGGAATTATAAATATGATTATTAATAACCAGTTTATTCTCATCACCGGTTTTCACAAAATACCCAGCATCTCGTGGCTTCTTTCTTGACGGCATCTTGCTTCCTATTACTACTGTACTATCTCCTCCTGCCATATCTATGGGATAATTTCTACTGTAAAATGATATTCTATAATCTTTATACCAATTTGTTAATAGTGGACTGTTGCTATTAATTGTTATCAAAGGATCATTATTATCATTGCCTGAGATTTCAAACAAATCAAATAACTCAGAATTATTGATTTTTTTATATAAAACCGTATAAGAATAGTTATTTAATCCTCCCGTTTTCTTAGTATATTGATTTGTACCACTAGATACAACATTATTAATTTTTTCAATAAATGAATCAGAATTACTCACTCGAAAATATAGACTTACCAAAGTTCTCGGTCTTGATTTATTTTCTTCTTTATTGACAACACCCTCACCCGGAGGTTGATACAATGGGGTACCCGTGGCGCCTGTCATACTTGTATTATCTGACCCACTATTTCCTGTATTGGTTTCTTTCACATAGTATTCTTCATAAGAACCTTTTGGCAATCTGACTATTTCCAATTTATACTTCATTCCCGGTTGAAGCCATTCCATATTCATAGGAAACTCAATAATATTTTCAAATCCCATATAATTATAATCAAAAACATGAACTTCTCCATCCCCACTTGTCAATCTCATTTTTTGATCCATATCATCCGGTATTGTATAAAAAAGCTCCGGTTGTCCTTCCTCCAATTGTATATATCCTTTATGTTCATTCCATTCATCTCTATAAAAATTGTACATTCCATCTACAGGATACGAAAATGCAATATTGGACTTCGGTATATAATTATACCCCTTTCCTACCACAAATGTCACAGTTTTGGTCTCAGTAGCATCAGGAGTAGAACTATTGTTTTTAAATACATCTACAGAGACACTAAGTATCAAAGTATCATGAGCATACAACATATAATAAGGATCAACAACAATCAAGCTACTATCATTTTCATACTTGATTTCATAATCTACCCCTTCTTTGTATTCTCCATATCTCTTTGATGTTAGAACAACCTCTTTCAATAAGGCTTTATATCTTACTTTTTGCCCGTTCAATCCGGGTATTTCCACTGTTTTATCCAATGGAATATTCAAATATACATTGGGGCTTATATCCACCGGCATTTCTAAAGAACCATCAGCAGGATCGATAAAACTTATAACTTCCATACCCAAGCTGTTTGAATTGTCAGAAACGATAGTACAATAATCTCCCAATTCTACCTTCATATTTTTATGGAATTTAAATCTCCATATTTTCACTTTAACTCCTAATGTAGCTTGTGCAAAGAAAGGATTAGGAAGTTGAGCTTGTAAAACTCCTGCTATTCCTGCCTTCATAACATTAATTCCTTTAATAGTAAGATTTCCTTCCAAATATGCCCACATTTGCCCCATAGCATACCAACCCCCTATACCTATATTTTCTCCATAATCGGATGTTCCGGCACAATGCGCATTTTCAAAATGCCTCATCATCAAGTCAAAACCCAGTCCAGCCTTAAGGTTTGCTTGTCCTATTCCCACATCCAAAGCTGCAGCAATATCTAGTGAAGCTCCAAACACAAAACCTGCACCAGAATTTCTAAAAGTCTGGTTGGGCTTGACCTTAGAAGCTATAGCTCTAACATTCCTCGGTAATGGTGGCATATTCGGAACTTTTTTCCCAACATCCAAATATGCCGTAAGCTTCGCCGTTCCGATTACCGGAAGCTGTACATTCACTCCACATCTATCAGACGGAGTTCCAATATAGATATACCATGTATCTGATCCAAAATATATCTCTGTATCTACCATTTTGTAATTGGTTCCCGCACCTGTAAGAAAATGACCATAGCTATCCATAAAAGCCTTTATTGCTCCATGAAATTCATTATTATTGAAGTTATAATCAAAATGAACATATCCGGACAATGTAGCATTCATCTCAGGTTTAGCACTTTGATCCGCAAGAGGTGGCATAGGAACAAAATCCAGACTTGCCATCATTTTTGCCGCTCCATCAAATGAGATACTATTTATTCCTCCACGTCCACTATTATTTACATCATTGAACAATATACCGAAATTAACCGTACCATTCACTATTTCTTTGTTGTTCGCCATTGAAAACATTGCTCCTGCTTTCAATCCCAATCCTAATGAATCATTAGGGGTGTATTGAACCCCTGATAATGAAGTACCTAGTGGGGGAATGCTTTCGGGAATTGGTTTAAACATATCGGCTCCAGTCATATTTTTGGACATGTGGTATGATACTCCGCCTGCAAATCCATCTATTGATAATGGACCTACAGGAATCCCTTTATTCAATTCTGCCAAAGCATCAACCAAAAAATATCTGTATTCATCATTTGTAGCATTATAATCTGTCTTTCCGAATAATGCCAAAGCCTTCATATTACCGACTTTAGAAAATTCCATATCAACAAATCCCTGAAAGCCTTTACCCCACTTATTATCGCCTTCAAAAGTCTTTAACGAACCAATAATATGCCCTGCCGAAAACTCCACATTTATACCCAATTCATTAATTTTAGCTCTATCATAATTCCACTCCTGTCGTCCCAACTGATCATAATTTAGCTTACCTATAATATCAAATCCTCCGTTTGCATTTATTTTCAATGCATCAACCAAAGTCAAATCTATATGAAACGAAAGCCCGACTTCATTCTGATTGGGAGATATCATTTTTATCTGCGATAGATTAATACCAAATCCCCACAGTTTGGTTGACACGGACGCATCGCTCATTTCCCAAACGCCTGATTCAAATAGAGGGTCTTGGTTGGATACTTTCATCCCGGTAAATGTGATACTTGGTAACTTTAAACTTATATTTCCTGCTATGTCATCCGGTTTTATCTCCCCATTCAAAGTAGCTACTGCAAGCACATCTCCATTATCACTGGTCACTTCAACATTGCTATTATTATCCAAAACCACATCTGCAACAAACAACCCCATTCTCATGTCACTATGAGGCTTAACTGTAAAATCATAATAGTTGCCGGCACCGTATGTTGCTGTATATTCCATGTCACTTTTAAAAATAGGTACATTCAAATATCCATTCATCCCGGCACTTTGCAATTTGTTTCTGACTATCGTCAAATAAAATTCATCAATCGAAAATTTCCACCCCCCCAAAGTACCTGTTTCTAAATCCAATAATCCGGGTGCAGTTACAATACCTGACACACCTTGTGCATCAATCATCAAATGCTGAACTCCTACTGTTTGCATTTCTCCTGTTGCCGAAAAACTACTTGGGAAATGTACTGTTAATCCTCCAAAATAAACACCTTTCCAATTTTCTGAAAAATTATTATTATCTGTAATATTATCACTATTATCTCCGGTAATATTATATTCGGAAGGCAATTCAACTTCAGCTGACCTTTTATCACTAAAATCAAAAACCAAATTGGAAACTTCCCACTTCAAGTCCGTATACCCTGCTATTGCAAAAGGTTTGGGCTTAGCTGTACTATCTTGATTTATCGCTATATATATATCAGACCAACTTGCTATATCTACCAAAATATCAATTCTATACCTTTCATCATCAGGCAGTTCTTCCAAATTGTCATCCAAAGGAATTATTAGATTTCTACATACTTCAACAGCCAAATCCAAACTCATATTTTCAAAACCGTCACAGTTCCATCTAACCTTGGTCTCTCCTGTAGGTTTAATTATTAGTTTGGCATTATTATTCATCCTGATTTCAATCTGGGATTTCAATTGCAATTCCCCACTTTGCACTCCATTAGTACCAAAAGTAACATCATGTGCTTCAAAAACCAATTTTTTCGGTCTATCTGTTGGAGAATCCGGCACTGTAAATACAAAATAAGCATCCAATTTTGCCCCTTGTGGAGTTAGCACTATATTGTCAAGATATATATTATATTCTAAACCACCTTTATTATTAATTAAAGCTAATGGCAATTTATGAGCAGGTCCCCAATTTGGAACATTTTCAATGAATTCCCCTTTAGCTTTCATCTTTTTATACAATTCTTCAAGATAATATCCCCTGCTCAATCCTTTTATATTCCTATATCCTTGGTCAAATAAAAATAAGCGTTCTGCCATCGGGTCTTCGTTATCACTTATAAATTTCCCAATATCTTCATCATTTGAGGCTAGTGCATAATAATCACTACTATAGTCAACCTCTCTATGTTTTGAGGGTGAAAAAATATCACTATTTTTATTGATTTTTTTATGCTTATAATCAATATATGCAGTTCCCGAACCCGTAGCGTCAGAAACAATAGCAATTATCTGATTTTTTACCCAATCTGCAAATTTCTGAGGATCTTTCTTAAATTCCTGTACTTCATATTTTGATAACTTTGATAAAGCTATTTTCAACGATTTTATAATTTCTTCTTGTCCAACAGAGTTTATCGCATCTAAATACTGATTATAAACCACTTTCATTTTGTCACATTCATACAAGTCCACATGCGCTTTCTCCAAAGCCATAACATCTGCATCCCTCTCTTCACTTTTATATACCATTACTTTAGGTGCTTTGATAAACTCATTGCTCATACCTTCTTCATAATACTTATTATTTTCCCCAACTATAAATTCTCTATCAAATCCTTTTTTCTTTATTTTATCATTGATTATCGTTCTATATTGATCACAATCCAAAGTCGAAAGTTTAGCCTGCAGACTATCAATAAGATCATCAATATTTTCCGTGACAGTAGTTGTTATTATTTGCTCAATAGAATCGATAAATTGTTTTACTTCAGGACTATCCGAACAACCCGGATCACAAACATGACCGAGAGTATCGAGCCCTTCTCTCGAGCACCCACAATCATTATACGAACTATTTGTACCTTTGTATTTGCCATTTACATCAAACCCGTTATCATCATATTTTCCACCGTTCTTATAATTTCCATTAGCATCAAAACCCCATTGATCCAATCCCGTCACAGGATCAACAGTAGTTTCTTCATAGTCCTTTAAACATATCTCCCCTCCTATACTAAATGTATCAGGTTCTACATTAAATCCCATATCGGACATTTCTTGCGCACTTCCCTCTACTGCCGTGAGAGTTCCTTCAAAAGCATCATACCCTGAATTCACTTGCAATGATTCAAAATCCACCAAAATCGGAGCATTGGAAAATGGATTTGCCAGCAACCCTTGCCCATTATATACCGGACCGGGATTTGCAATATATGATACGATAAAACTAAATCCCGCCATTTTGACTACATCTCCTACAACTAGATTGTTAATTGCATCCATATCATCAATAACCGGTGGTACGTAAGTAGTATCATTGCAACTATAAGTTGGCAATGTAACTTTACTGTAACTAATATTATATCGCTTACATACATTTATAACCTGACTATTCTTTTTGATCTTAATCTCCAATTCTCCCGAATCACCATAAAAGTTATCAAAATTATCACTGTGAAATGCTGCTACTACTTCTCTGAGATTTCCAACTATATAATTACTGTAAAGACTTGGTGCTTCAATTACATTACCACTATTATCTTCTATTTGATATGAAAAAGTGAACTCCAACTTATCAACCTCAGAAGTGAAATAATCATTTGCCTCTTCATAACTTTGATATCCCAATTCTTCAATCAATTTCTGATCAAGATAATTGTATTGTTCATCATCATCCGGATGATTAAAATCAAATTGAATAAAATTATTATGTGGACTCGACTGTAATAATAATTCTAATATATCGCACAAATTATGTTCTACCTCTCCTACTACAACCTCCAAAGTTGTACTTTGATCACACATTTTACCTTCCTCAACACCCTCGTGATATACTATCATATCAATATAAAGAAACTGTGAAACTCCAAAATCCGCAAGGATAGCTTCCCATTTCGATAGCAAAAATTCAGGACTCCCATCATAAAAAGGAATAGTAACACGAGAATTATTATTACCCTGCACATCCAAATCAATCCGTACTATATTTTGATCTTGAACTATTTGATCAAATATCTCTTGAGTAGTATTTTGATCAGTAGTGAATTGTAGTTTTACATCATTCCCTATTTTAGTAGCCTTTATCCCTTCTATAAAATCACATATATCATCTTCCTCTTCAGCATTACATTCCGGCACATCAATATTAAAATCAGCAAATGTCAAATTAGTGGAATAAGAACATGATGTAGGTGCCGAATCACCATTATGATATTTATAATTATAGATTACTTCATCGAATTGTTCACTTCCCAACAACTCGTATATATCTGTACCGATATTTTGTGAATATACCTTACTCCAAACAGTTGCCTGTCCTGATTTCAAAACAATCTCCACATTGTCAAATGTATATGTCCAACCTTCACAATTTTCGATATTTCCCGGATAATCCCAATCAAAAAACACACAATCCTCTCCTTCCTGGTGTGAATATAAAGCATGATAATCATTGCTTGTAGAATCTAATCTACTTGCAATATAACCACAAAAATTTGATGTAGTACATTGGGTACTACAGGATTCTGCATATTCACCAAAATAATCATGATATTTTGGAGCAGTATAATCACAAAAATCTGACGCGCTTGTATTATAAGAAAATTTATATACAACACTATCAGACACTATATCGAAATTTTCTTCTCCTGATACCCCATGTTTATCCGCATCTCTATGTTCTTGATGAATTAAGGCTCCTTTATTATAAAAATATATGTGTAAATGATTCATATCAGATTTAAAATTATACTTAATATATGTACATGTTTCATTTGACTGGAATACTGCAAAAACATCGCTTCCATTACCTGAATTATCATCTAGAATATCTTTTTCCGTTGCACAGTTCCAATCTACATTAATAAAATAACTTTCATTAACATTCAAATTAACCCATGAACTGTAACTTTTTTCTCCATTAATCAGACAAACCCTTCTTACTTTAATTTTAACTTCTGGCTTCATCAAATCTTGAGATATTTCAATCTTTTTATCACTAGTAAAAACCTTTTTCACCTCTCGATAAAGTGATGATTGATATTCTATCTCATAATCAAGTTTTTGATCAACTTTTTCCTCATCCCATTTAACAACAATAGATTTTTTATCCTCATTATAAATCGCATAAACCTCCTTCGGCTCAGTACAATCCGGCCAATCTTCATCATTATTTGTTGTTAATATCTCTTTTTTCCGGTTTTCATCACCTCCAGCGATATCCTGTTTATCCAAAAAGGCAATATCTTGTGAAAAAACAATAAAATTTACCATTAAAATCAATGCTGAAAGAAAGATTTTTTTCATAACTAAATTATTTTAAAAATTTTTTTTAATTTTTTTAACTTTATCAAAATCCATGTCCGGCAACACTTTATCCCCCCATTGATAAAGTTTGTTGTTTAAGTATTATATATATTCATAATATATAACTCGAGGCAATTCTATGA
>JALVAD010000633.1 GCA_027011385.1 Saprospiraceae bacterium
GTTTGTAGGAAAGAGCTTTTGTATTATTATCGTCTTTAGACAGGTACAAAAGTTTATCTATATATTGATCAGCCTGTTTTACACTGTCCAATTGTGTTAAGGCATTGATAATACCTATATAGAAATTTTTCAAATAATAATTTGATATATTTATTTGCTCTCCCAGTTCAATTGCTTTTCTTGAATATTTGACAGACTTGTGATATTTTTCGTATTCGTAAAGTACATTGGATTTAAGATCATAAGTCAAAGCTATACTCAATTTATTTTTAATTTTATTTGTCTGTATATTCAGAGCCATGTCAAGATATGTCAAACTCAACTGATACTTGTGCAATCTCCTATAAATAGTAGCTTGAGTATAGTAGTTTACATATTTTAATTTATTAAAAACAGAGTCTTTTGTAAATAATTTTTCCTGCTTTTCCAAATAGTACCTTGCTGAATCTAAACTACCACCATAGTATGTAAAGGCTACCCCAATGTCACTCCAAGCTTTAATTTTTTCATAACAAATACTATTTTTTGAAAAATCATCTTTACCGGCAATCTTTTTGAGATAGTAAACGCTAGAATCTAATCTTCCTTTTTTTAAGAAAAAATCCGATTTCTTTTTATAAAAATCAATTTTAAGAGATAAATCAATATCCCTGTTGAAAGATAAAATAGAGTCGTTTATCAAAATATAATGCGAAATACTATCAAAATCAAATTTATACTTGTATTGTTCCAACATCAAATTAGATAAAAACACTCTTTCCTCCGGATTAAAACCGGAATTAAAATATATAGAATTTAGTTCGGAATAATCATGTTTATTTACCAATGAATCAATTTTCACCAAAGTATTGTTACTAGTTTTATATATACAATTTACGATATGGATTATTCGCTCTTTATCTTGTTGGCGGGGTTTTGAACATGAAATTCCGAATAGTAGAGTAAATAATATAAGAAATCTAAAAGGCATTGGTCAATTTTATATTAAGTTGTGGCAGCATGATTAAAATCAATGTGCAAATTACAATATATTAATCGTATTTTAAAAGAAATGTATTTAATTATAAGTTAATATTCTCAATGATTATATCTTTGTATCTTGGAAAATATTAAAATAAAGTGAGAATAATACAAATAACAGATCTTCATATCCACCATGTAGATGAAGTTGTAAATGGCGTAAATACCAAAAACAATTTTATCAACATATTGAAAATAGTAGCCAAAATGGACTATGATTTATTGGTTATTACCGGTGATCTAAGCTTTTTTGACGGAAATAAACAGGTGTATATTTGGATAAAACAACAGTTGGAAAAGTATAATATAAATAATTATCATGTAATCGGAGGTAACCATGACAATGCCGCCATAATGGCCAAAGTATTTGAAAAAAAACAAGATTTAAATGGTGATGAATTGTATTACTTCATAGAACCCAATTTTATATTCTTAGATACTATAAAGGGATATTGCAACAGCAGGCAAATGGATTGGTTTAAAGCTAAAATGAAAGAGATAGAAGGGATTGAACCTATTGTATTTATGCATCATCCTCCATTCAAATCAGGTGTTCCACATATGGATAGTAAGTATGCATTTCAACAGCCGGAAGAATTTGAAAATATTTGTAAACTGCATTCAAAAAAAATATTTGTTTTCTGCGGACATTATCACAATGAGATTTCAATTGTCATAGACAAAATAAATATGTTTATTACACCATCAGCATATGTACAAATAGATATGTTCAATGAAGAATTTGAAGTTTACCACACTGTTCCTGCTTTTAGAATCATTGATATTGATGATTCACAACTAAAAACAACCGTCAGATATGTTTTTGATTAAAGATATAATTATTAGCGACTCTCTTTTTGAGGAACATTTTCAGTGCGATATGGAAAAATGCAAAGGAGCATGCTGTTGGGAAGGAGATTATGGTGCGCCAATGACACACGGTGAAATAAGGGAAATAGAGAAGATCTTGGATAAAGTTTTACCGCTTTTACCCGGGAAACACCGGGAAAAAATCAATAGTGAGGGATTCTCCAAATACTATGAAATACCCAAAGATGTGACTCTCCAAAGTGGTAGCGGTGGTACAGGCGGAGTAGAAAAAGATTTTATCGGTACCAATTTAATGGAAGACGGTTCTTGTGTTTTTTTAGTAAAAAACAATGAGGGAATTGGGCTTTGTGCTCTTGAAACTCTGTATAGACAAGGTAAAACAGATTGGAAAAAGCCAATTTCCTGTGAATTATTCCCTGTCAGAGTAAACAAAAGTGAAATACAAGGATTTGAAGCACTCAACTATTATGAATGGGATTTGTGCAGCCAAGCTTGTGAATTGGGTAAAAAGAATAAAATGCCTGTATTTAAGTTTGTAAAAAACGCAATCATCAGGAAGTATGGTGAGGACTTTTATCACGAAATGGAGATTGCTTTTGAAGAGAGCAAAAAATAAAAGTGCTATTCAATCCGGATGAAGAAAAGAAACACCATATGGATATTGATAATTGTATTTCTCCTGCTTTTGCTGATTGGAGTAGTATTTTTGGCTTTATCTGCTGGGCAAATAAATTTTTCATTTACTCAAATATTGGATATTTTATCAAAAAAAGAAGGTGTTGAATATTCTGTATTAGCAAATATACGACTACCAAGGATATTGTTGGGTTTCGCTGTCGGTGGAGCATTGAGCATTTCCGGTTTGGTTTTGCAGGGAATTTACCGTAATCCATTGGTTGAACCTTATACTTTAGGAATATCCGGAGGTGCGGCACTTGGTGTTTCTTTTGCTATAGTTTTTGGATTGCAAAATATGTTTTCAGGATTGACATTGCCGGTTTTCGGAATTATTGGAGCTATTGCTATGATAATATTATTGTATGTAATAAGCCTGAGAAAAGAATATCAGAATATCAACAAGGTTTTGCTGACAGGAGTAATGATTAGCTTTATGACATCCTCTATGATTATGTTTATTATGGCTACTACGACCTCTGAAAATCTACAAAGTATAGTTTTTTGGACTATGGGATCCTTAGAAGAGCCAAATGATTTATTGATTTACTTGGTTTTTGGAATATCTTTGGTGGGACTGGTCGTCATTTACTTATTCTACGGTCATCTAAACGCCTTGCGGTTGGGAGAGGCAAATGCAAGATATCTCGGCATTAATTCCAGGGCTACTATCAAGATTCTATTTGTTATAGCCTCTATATTAACAGGAATTAGTGTTTCTATCGCAGGGGTCATTGGATTTGTAGGTTTGATTATACCGCAACTATTGAGGTATTTGATTGGTTCAGATTTTAGAATTTTGATAATTACAACATATTTGGGTGGAGCCATCTTTTTGATTCTTTCAGATATTGTTGCAAGGACTATTATCGCTCCTAATCAATTACCGATTGGAGTAATAACCGGAATAATAGGCGGGGCTATTTTTATTATTGCCTTAAGTAAATCAAAACAAGGGATATGAGTGTTCAGATGAAAATAGAAAAAATCGTATGCGGTTATTCCGGTAGTTTTCTACTGAAAGAGGTGAGTTTTGATATTGAAAAAGGATTATTCACAGGGATTATAGGACCAAATGGATCAGGAAAAACAACACTTTTCAGGGGTATAACCGGAGATATTGAGCTTAAATCGGGTAATATTTATTTTGAAGGCAAAAACCTTACATCATTTACGGGTAAACAAAGAGCAAGGAGATTTGCAATAGTTACACAAAAAATAGAAGTTGCAAATATCACCGTTGAGGAATTTGTATTGATGGGAAGATTTCCATACAAAAAACCATTTCAATTTTTAGAGACAGAAGAAGATTATAGGCTTGCCGAGAAATATATGAAAATGACCGGTGTGTATAAATATAAAGACAAACTATTTTCAGAACTTAGCGGTGGGGAACAACAATTGGTTTCCATAGCAAAAGCTTTGACCCAAGAACCGGACATTTTACTTTTGGACGAGCCAACATCTCATTTAGATATAGCACATCAGGTGAAAATATTGAACCTATTACACAAGCTTAATAAAACATTTAAGTTGACTGTAATAATGATTATTCACGATTTGAATCTAGCCGGAGAATACTGCGACCATATCATAATGCTTGACAATGGTAAAATACATACCTCAGGATCAGCAAAAGAAGTTCTCAATTACAAAAACATTGAAGAAGTATACAAAACGCCCGTTGTAACCCGAGAAAATCCAATTTCAAAGAAACCAGCGATATTCTTAATTTCAGAGAGGGTATTAAAGGGAAAAATGTAGATATAAATAGTATTAATCAATATTCGATAATAAACTATATGGATATGCAGAATATAGAATACTGAATAAGGATAGGAGATTTTAGAATGTAAAAAGCGAAGTTAAAAGGTAAAGTTGCAAAAAAAACAAATTCAGAGACATTCGCTTATCAGAGAAGTAAAATCTTTTTTTTCTCAATTTTTTCCCGATTCCAGCTAATACTTATAAACACTTTACATACCGTTGTTATATAGTACTTTATGCTGCTTTTCCTTTATTTAGAATCACTCTAAATACCCCCCCCTCAACAAAAAAAAACTCGCAAACACTTGACATTTAGCCATTTTTGTTGTATATTCGCAGCAGAGTATTGATTTTAGTGGATGGTTTTGTATTTTATTGGAACTATCGTTATCCCCCCCGACGATTATATTGTGAGTTGTGACTTCGGTCGCAGCGAGTTTTGAGTTTTGCTTGAGTTGCACCTATTTTGGAAATAGGACAATGCATTGTGCCGTGGTTATTATGAATTTAAAAAATAGGATCAAGATGAAAAGTTGGGGGAATTAATAAGATAAATTTCCATATTGGATAAATAAAACGTATTTTCATTTTTTGTCTTGATACAAAAAACGAAACAAAAAAAATCAAGACTGTATTCATTTTTTAACGCTCTAAAAGAAGCTAAAATACTAAATGAATTAAACTCACTCGACTTCGTCAGAGTT
>JALVAD010000634.1 GCA_027011385.1 Saprospiraceae bacterium
ATATTATGAGTAAAGAAATAAGAAATTTAGAACCTAAAGCTTTGTGGAATTATTTTGCAGATCTTAATGAAATACCACGTCCCTCTAAAAGGGAACATCGTGCTATCGAATTTGCTAAAAATTTCGGACATAGCTTAGGATTGGAAACTATAGTTGATGAAATTGGGAATGTTATTATAAAGAAGCCTGCTACTCCCGGAATGGAAAATAGAACCCCTGTTATTTTACAAGGACATTTGGATATGGTTCCTCAAAAGAATAGTGAATCTGATCACGATTTTGATAAAGATGGTATTGATATGTACATTGATGGTGATTGGGTAAAGGCTAGAGGAACAACTTTAGGGGCGGATAATGGAATTGGTGTTTCTGCTGGAATGGCTGTTTTAGCATCTAAAGATATAGCTCATCCTCCTTTGGAAGTTTTATTGACAATGGATGAAGAAACAGGAATGACAGGTGCTATGGAACTAAAACCAGGATTGCTGAACGGTAAAATATTATTAAATTTAGATTCTGAAGATGATGACGAGATGACAATCGGTTGTGCCGGTGGAATTGATATTGTCGTTAAAGGATCTTATTTAGAGGATAATATTGGAGAGAACGATATTGCTTTTAAATTATTTATTTCAGGTCTAACCGGAGGTCATTCGGGAATGGATATCAATTTGTACAGAGGAAATGCGAATAAAATAATGAATAGGATTTTATGGCATATAAATCAGGAATTCAATATAGGAGTTTCTAAAATTGATGGAGGAAGTTTAAGAAATGCGATACCGAGAGAATCAGTTTCTATTGTTACAATTGAAAAAACAAAAGGAGATGATTTGGAAAGATTGGTAAAAAAATTGATTCCTGATATTTTGAATGAATTTAAGACAACTGATCCTGAATTAAAAATAGATTTATCACTAATAGATGTTCCCGAATTTGTAATAAATGGTGAAGCCTTAGATGCACTATTAAATTCAATTTACTCTTGTTGGAATGGCGTTTACAGGATGTCTCCAGATGTGGAAGGATTAACTCAAACTTCAAATAATTTAGCTAGAGTTAAGGTTGAAAAAGGTGATATTGTTGTTGAGAATTTGAGTAGAAGTTCTATAGAAAGTGAAAAAATGGATTTGGCTCATACTATTGAAAGTACATTTTTGCTTGCCGGATATTCCGTGTCACTTGAAGGAGGTTATCCGGGATGGCAACCCGATGTAACAGCTTCTATTAATAATGTGATGAAAGATATTTATAAGAAAAATTTTGGTGAGGAACCACATATTACTGCATGTCATGCCGGTTTGGAATGTGGACTTATTAAAGAAAAATATCCTGATTGTGATATGATTTCATTTGGACCAAACATTAGAGGACCACACTCCCCTGATGAAAAAGTACAAATATCATCAGTACAAAAATTTTGGAAATTATTGGTTGACACTTTAGCTAATATTCCTTTGGCTAAATAATTTTTGTAATGTTTCACGTGGAACATATTATAGAACCCATCCCCAACCCTTCCCTTAGCAAGAGAAGGGAGTCGTGGAGGTGATTGATTAATAAAAATAGCTATTTGAAAATTATATTGTTTTATAACTAAATGGTATTTTTTTGTGAAGAAAGCGGTGCTATTGCGGTTTACCCTGTGGAATAGGCTTTGCCTAAATTGAAAATTTATTTCACTGGGTAAACCCCTATAATCAACGAAGTATTTCACTAAGGGTTGCAACTTCCTCCCTTGTAAGGGAGGATTGAGGTGGGTTCTAAATAAATATAGCCACGAATGCACGAATAATCATATAAAATAATTAGTGCGTTAGTGGCTAAAAATAATATTATAATGTTTCACGTGGAACATTGTTTTTATAATCCAGCAGTTAAAAGTAGATCTAGTGAAGTGTATTTGATTTTGAAATAATTAGCTAAAAATTCATTTGTAAGATTTCCTTTGTAGGTATAAACACCATTCATAAGTCCTATATTATCATAAAATAATGATTCAAATGAATTCATTGCACCGGTTTTTAATAATAGTGGGGTAAGAATATTGCTTATTGCATTTGATGCGGTTCTTGAAACTTTTGAAGGAATATTGGGTACGCAATAATGTATTACATCGTGTTTTACAAAAATGGGATTTTCGTGAGTAGTTATTTTTGATGTTTCAACACTTCCTCCCTGATCTATACTGATATCGATAATTACCGAACCCTTTTTCATTTTTATAACCATATCTTCTGTTACAACAACAGGAACTCTTCCTGTATCTGAATGTAAAGCTGTGATAAGCACATCTGCGCTTAATAATTGATATTGTAAATAAACAGGGTCAAATGTAGAAGTGTGTAGATGTCTTCCTATTCGTGATTTTAATTGCATTAGTTTATATATATCATCATCGAATATTCTTACTGATGCTCCAAGAGATAATGCGGTTTTAGTAGCATATTCTCCAACATTTCCTGCACCTAAGATTACGACTTTAGCCGGTGGAACACCGGAAATACCCCCGAGTAATACGCGTTTTCCTAATTTCGGATCAGATAAATATTCGGCAGCTGTCAATATTGCAACTGTTCCTGTTATTTCACCCATTATTTTTACTATAGGAAAAGAACTGTCTTCTGCTTGCATATATTCCATTGCGATTGCAATCACTCTTTTATTGAGTAATTTGTCTAAATACTCTTTTGATGTAGTAGGTAACTGTAAAGGAGAAATCAAAACTTGTCCTGAAGTAAACATATCCAATTCTTCCATAGTAGGAGGACAAATTTTTAATATGATATCTGATTCAAAAACTCTTTTTTTACTCAATGTTATCTCTGCTCCAGCTTCGCTAAAATCATTATCGGAGTAAAAAGATTTTTCTCCTGCACCTGATTCTATAATTACTTCATGTCCGTGTAGTATTAAATTGTGAACAGAATTAGGAATTAAAGCAATTCTATTTTCTTGATATTGAACTTCCTTTGGAATTCCAATAATTAATTTCTTCTTTCCTTTTTTTATTCTCAATGGACTTTCTTTGACCAATAAATGTTCTTTGGAAAAAACAGATGAAAATATTCCCTCAGAATTACCCATAATATTTAGTTTTCTTTTTTAACAATTTCTATATGTCTGGAATTATTTTTCAATAATTTTATATTAATTTCAAAATATACTTCAGGACTAATAGGTGCAATTATATCCGCCCACTCAATAAAACAAAACTTATCGCTGTACAAATAATCTTCAATTCCTAAGTCTATAGCTTCTTCAATATCATTTATTCGATATAAATCTATATGATATATTTCACCAAAATCAGAATTGTATATATTGACTAAGGCAAAACTGGGACTTACAACCTTATCATTAGTATTTATTTTTTTGCAAATTTTTTGCACTAATGTTGTTTTACCAGCACCAAGATCGCCTTTCAAATAAAATACTTTTGTTTCGATTGAAAGCTGTATTATATAATCAACAACAATATCTAATCCCTCAATATTATTAATAATAAATTCTTTTTTCATCGAAAGTGATTATATTATAATTTATTCGTTTAGCAGTTCTGCTAAATAAATACCATATCCGCTTTTTTCGTATTTTTTAGCTAAAAAGCTTAGTTGGGATTTATTAATAAATCCCTTTAAATACGCTATTTCTTCAATGCACCCTACTTTTAAACCCTGTCTTTCTTCAAGTACTTGTATAAATTGACTTGCTGCATTAAGAGAAGCAAATGTACCGGTATCAAGCCAAGCGGTTCCTCTATCTAAAACATTTACTTTTAATAATCCTTTTTCGAGATAATATTTGTTTACATCTGTTATTTCATACTCTCCCCTTGCACTTGGTTTGAGATTTTTAGCAATACCTACAACGCTATTATTGTAGAAATATAATCCCGGGACAGCGTAATTGGATTTAGGAAATTTTGGTTTTTCTTCTATCGATATAGCTTTA
The DNA here is from genome assembly GCA_027011385.1 of Saprospiraceae bacterium. Lineage (GTDB taxonomy): Bacteria > Bacteroidota > Bacteroidia > Chitinophagales > Saprospiraceae > JADJGA01. The sequence goes on from JALVAD010000634.1 coordinate 3,955, forward strand.
AAATCAGAATCAAATTCCACCACACCATACCTTTCGGGATCTTTTACTCTATAAGCAAATACGATTCCTCCTTCGGGATTATTGCTAAGTTCTAATTGTTTCGCCATACTTGTTCCGTGAAAAATATTGTCACCCAACACAAGTGCTACACTATCATCTTCTATAAATTCCTCTCCTAAAACAAAAGCTTGAGCGAGACCATTTGGATTTGGTTGTTCTTTGTATTGAAATTTACACCCTATTTCATGTCCATCTCCCAATAATTTTTTAAAGTTTGGTAAATCCTGAGGAGTAGATATTATCAGTATATCTTTAATACCTGCCCACATCAGTGTAGATATAGGATAATAAATCATAGGTTTATCATAAATTGGCATCAACTGTTTACTTACCGCAATAGTCAATGGATAAAGTCTGGTACCAAGACCACCTGCTAAAATTATTCCTTTCATATGAATTTTATTATATAAATATATATGCAAATATTATACCGAAAGAGATAATTTAATAAAATAATTAAAATATTTGGAAAAAGAGCCACCTATGGGACTCGAACCCACGACCTGCTCATTACGAGTGAGCTGCTCTACCAGCTGAGCTAAAGTGGCTAATGACTAAGCAGGAACAAATATATACTGCGCCCCTATTTCACTAAGAACAAAATAGCAAATATCGTGCTTGTGATTATTATATAGATTTTTAAAGTCTTCCAGTTTTTCTTTTTTTATCAATTTGTTTGTATAAAATTGTTCAAGGGTAGAAGCATTGATTGACCAAATTCCGCCATTTTCTGTTCTTTTGATAATAGGTATACCTATATTTGTTTCATCTTGGTGTGCTACAAATATTGGATAATTACTAATTCCCTCTTCTTTAATTTTGTTTGAAGTATCTTTTACTAATGCTGAAAAAGGCTCTAATTGCTCTTTTATGAGAAATACTTTTTCAGTTATTGCCGGTTCTTCGGATTTCATATAGTTGCTAATTTTAGATATTTGAGAATTAAAAAGAATTAATT
>JALVAD010000635.1 GCA_027011385.1 Saprospiraceae bacterium
TTGTATAAAAATTCGCCAATTTGACCTGTTTATCTACATTAAACTATATAATTTAAGAAATATTATAGCAGCTAATGGTTGAAATTATTTTCTATCTATCTTCTTAGAGAATTATCATTAATGAGAATTAAACGTAAAAGTGGCTCATCTTGTGAAAATCATTCAGAATTATAGCAAATTACTGAGAAATCACCCGAACGGGTGTCCTCCGTATCCATTTAACTTCTATATATTTGCCGCATCTTATAATGATAAACTATATTTTAATGAAATCAAAAATACTTATTTTGTGTGTACTCAGCATTTTATGTCATTCTTCAACCTATGCTCAATCAGGTAATGTAGGCATTGGCATAACCATACCTGATGGTAGTGCAATATTGGATATTTCTTCTACAGACAGTGGAGTTCTGATACCCAGAATGAACTTCACCCAAAGAAATGCCATCTCCTCTCCCGCTATAGGACTATTGATCTACCAGACCAATGACACTATAGGTTTTCACTTTTATAACGGTTCTAAATGGGTATTACTGACAGACGGTACAAAAACCATACAAATTAATAACCTAAGTGATGGTAAATCCGATAACGATGGCACGAATAATGGATCATCTATTTTTTTAGGAATTGATGCAGGGAAGAATGATAACAGTACTGATAATAAAAATGTAGGCCTCGGATTTAAAGCTTTGAAATCCAATACTACCGGATATAATAATACTGCAAATGGATATCGAGCTCTTTTTTCTAACACTACTGGAAATCGAAATACAGCAAATGGATATCGAGCTCTTTACTTAGAGACTACCGGTTCGAGTAATGTAGCTATGGGATCCCACACTTTGTACTCCAACACTAATCGCTCCAATCTAGTGGCCATCGGAGATTCAGCTTTGTACAATAATGGGTTAAATGTAACACAGAGTTTTCATGCCACAAAAAATACTGCAATAGGCTCTAAAACTTTATACAGTAATACTAGGGGATTTGCCAATACGGGTTTAGGTTATGTAGTATTATACAACAATACAACAGGACACCATAATACAGCTCTTGGCTCCTTTGCTCAGTTCAATAATTCAAGTGGCTTCAGAAATGTAGCCATTGGTACCCTAGCTTTAAATAATAATACCACGGGAAACAGCAATACAGCCATTGGTTCAAGCAGCTTATACTCCAACACTAATCGCTCCAATCTAGTGGCTATCGGAGATTCAGCTTTGTACAATAATGGGTTATTTGCTAATATTAGTTATCAAGCTACAAAAAATACTGCTATTGGGGCAAAGGCTTTGTTTAACAATACCATAGGATATAATAATACAGCAAATGGATATCAAGCTCTTTTTTCTAATACCATAGGATATAATAATACAGCAAATGGAAATTTAGCACTTTATTCTAACATTACAGGGCAACATAATACTGCAAATGGGTATCAAGCTCTTTTTTCTAACACTACTGGAAATAACAATACAGCAAATGGATGCGAAGCACTTTATTTCAATATCAATGGAATTTATAATACAGCAAATGGGTATCAATCTCTTTTTTCTAATACCACAGGAGCTCATAATACAGCGAATGGGTACCAAGCTCTTTATTATAACACTGCAGGAAATCACAATACTGCAAATGGATACCAAGCTCTTTTTTCTAATACAATGGGGGAATATAATGCAGCAAATGGAAATTTAGCACTTTATTCTAACACTACGGGGCAATATAATACAGCAAATGGATATCAAGCTCTTTTTTCTAACACTACGGGAAATGAAAATATAGCAAATGGGTATCAGGCTCTTTTTTCTAATACCACAGGATATAATAATACTGCTATGGGTCAACAAGCTCTTAAATTTAACACAACGGGGTTTGAAAATACAGCAAATGGATGTCAAGCTCTTAATCATAATAACGGATCACATAATACAGCAAATGGGTATCAAACTCTTTTTTCTAATACCACAGGAGTTCATAATACAGCAAATGGGTATCAAGCTCTTTATTCAAATACAACGGGGCAACATATTACAGCAAATGGATATCAGGCTCTTTATCATAATAAAGCATCAGATAATACAGCAAATGGGTATCAAGCTCTTTTTTCTAACACTACGGGGCACTATAATACAGCAAATGGGTATCAAGCTCTTTTTTCAAATACAACGGGAGCTTTTAATATAGCAAATGGATATCAAGCTCTTTATCATAATATCGCATCACAAAATACAGCAAATGGGTATCAAGCTCTTTTTTCTAACACTACGGGGCAAGATAATACAGCAAATGGGTATTTGGCACTTTATTACAATACAACGGGGGAATCTAATACAGCAAATGGAATTTTCGCACTTTATTACAATACAACAGGGGAATCTAATGTAGCAAATGGAAAAAGTTCACTTCTACACAATACAACGGGGCAATATAATACAGCAAATGGAGATCAAGCTCTTTCTGTAAATACAACAGGAAGTCATAATACTGCATTAGGATTTAGTAGTTTTGATGGTCCAGCAAGTACTTCATACGAAAATTCTACTGCAATTGGATATAATGCCGAACCCGGAGCATCCAATACCATTCGACTTGGCAATGCTTCTATCTCTACCATAGGGGGATGGGCCAATTGGACCAATGTCTCGGATCGACGCTTCAAAAAAAATATCCGGGAAGAGGTGGTTGGATTGGCTTTTATTAGAAAATTAAGACCCGTCACTTATCAATTGAATATGGATGCCATAGCTCAGTTCAATCATACACCTGATAGTTTACGGCTACAAGAAAGTGAAGCCCTAAAAAATACAGAAATCCAAAGTGGTTTTATCGCCCAAGAGGTAGAAATGGCAGCTCAAAGTATAGGGTATAACTTTCATGGAGTGGATAGCCCCAAAAACAAAAATAGCTATTACGGATTGAGATATGCCGAATTTGTAGTGCCACTTGTCAAAGCAATGCAGGAACAAGATAAAGCCATCCTAGAGCAAAAGGAAGCAATACAAAAATATAAGAATAAAATAACAAAATTAGAAGCCATATTAAGCATACAACAAGTACAACTAGAGGAGATAAGTGTCCAAATCAAACAGATGAAAGAAAATAACTACCCACAAAATTAATATGAAAAAGATAATTCAACTACACCACATAAATTTTGAAATAAAACTATATTTTCGGAATTACAACATTGCTCATTAGCTTATTCGCTGTCAGCTGTATCCAAATTAATGAACGCTATCATAGATAATACAAGTGCGCCACTCACTATGTCTAACTTTCTTAAGGGACAAAAGTTAAGCAAACCAGACAATGTGTAAAAAAGATTACAGGCTCTTCATAAAGCTGCCCAATCTATTTATTGTTCGCATAGGGATACATTATATATTTACTCAGTATTTTTCTCAAAAAGAAGAATTTATAAGCCACAAAGATTGTTATATGCATACTAGTTCTTATTCCAAAAGTTAAATAGAATACCTTTTTTGTACTTTATCTTGCTCTTTAATTTATCTTCATTGATATCGGAAATAAATATTTTTGCACCAAGGGCATTATACAATTCCGGATGGATATTTTTCCAATTATTGGCTATTTCCAAGGCGGTTTTATACGGTGGTTTTTGCCATCTTTTACCAATTGAAACTTCAATGTATAAAATACAATTTTCGTATTTTAATAAGCGTGAAGAAAGATCATATTCCAGTCTGTAATGGAAACTATGCTTCTTAAAATGCCTCTTATTTATACTTTGAATGTCCATATTTTACTAACAGCACAAATTGTGCCATTTTTATTTCATAAAGACAATTGCTTTTTATACTTTTGACAGATAAAAAAATATTTGAATGAAAATAAATTTCTTTTCTATTGCATTTTTTTTCTGTTTAATTTCTTTAAACAACAGCCTTTTTTCACAATCGCAAAATAGCGATGGCAGAAGATATGATATTGAATCAGCTTTTATTAAATATAAAATTTCGGGTAATACCAAAGGGCTTGAATCACTCAAATTTGATAGTTTTGGTCAAAGAGAAATATCAGACTTGGATGCCATCAGAGAACTAGTTTTTTATAGTGTAAAAAATATTCAAAAAATTAAAACCAAGACAATTTTAAATAGAGATTCTTTGATAGCAATAGACCTGAAAAATAAAACCGGAGTGAAAACCCTATCTAAAAATTTCGTAAATAGTAACCGGTTTACAAAAGAAGAAATATTGAAAAACGACGGAAAAATAATTTCCACTGGTACTGTTTTGAATAAAAAATGCGATGTTTGGAAGACAAAGAATCTTGAAATTTGGCTTTGGAAAGGTATTGCCCTTAAACTCAAATCAAATATTACAGGCAAAAAATTCACTAAAGAAGCTACTGAAATAAATGAAAACATCAAAATCGAGGAGAATGAGTTTATTTTACCTCCCGATATAAAAATCACCGATTATACAAGTGCACCACACAAAAAATAAGATGAAAACATATATTTACATATTTGGCTTTGTATTATTTCTTTTTTCGTGTGATAAGAAACCTGATACTTATGTTACCGGCACTGTAGTAGAATATGGTACTCATACTCCGATTCCAAATGCAAGATTGTCTTTTATTGCCGGCAAAAGCAATGGATTATTTGAACCACATGATGAATGGTTCTTGGATACCGTTCGTACTAATGCTAATGGCAGATTTGAATTTGGTACAGACGAAGAGGCAAGTTATTTCAATATCACAAGTGCCAAAAAAGATGGTTTCTACCCAATGCATGACCCTGAGTTTTTTTATCCGGGGGATGAAGAAAACTTTGAGATTGTACTTGATCCTTATGCATGGCTTGAGATTGAGGCTATTGATGTGGATAGTATTGAGGGAGGAAGTTTATCATTCCATGGAACATATCTTAAACAATATACAATACTTGAAAATTATTTTGTAACATTAGATAGAATTGCTGGGAATCGATA
>JALVAD010000636.1 GCA_027011385.1 Saprospiraceae bacterium
GTTTTTATTATATGTATAATCGGTCCATTTTAATTCAACTAAAAACAAAAAATATGAAAAATTCACCAATTAAATTAACAAACATTACAAAACTTGTTTTTCTAGTAATATTGACGTCTTTAGCTTTTACTGTTCAGATGAGTGCACAGCATATTGATGAAAGTTTTGAAGGAGCTTGGCCTCCGACAGGATGGGTAGTTACTAACAATGGAACTGGAAATGATTGGACACAAAACACAAATTCATCATACTCGCATACTGGTTCTAAATCTGCAGTTTATGAATATGATGAGGATAATAATGCAGATACTTGGCTTTTCACAAAAGGGGTTAACCTTGCCAGTGGTGAAATGGTGAATTGGTCATTTTATGAAAGAGTTGCAGATTCTGACTATACCGAAAGATTAAAATTTACCGTTGGTACTGCTCAAACGGTAGCCGGTCAGACAACCACTTTATTGGATTTGAATAGCCTAGACAATACAGCTTGGGATAATAAAACAGGAACTTATACTGCTCCAAGTACCGGCACATATTATTTTGCCTTCAATTGTTATTCTGTTGCAGACATGTGGAATCTATATGTAGATGATCTTTTTGTTGAAACCATCACTTGCCCTGACCCAACTAGCCAAACTGCGGATAATATATCCGGACTTACTGCAGATTTAAGTTGGACTGATGATTTTGCATCATTATGGGATATTGAATGGGGAGATAAAAACTTCTCACTAGGAAACGGGACAACTGTTACCGGCGTAACTAAACCCTATACAGTGACCGTTGGGACTCACGGAAATGAATATGATTTTTATGTAAGAGCAGATTGTGATTCCGGTGATTATAGCAATTGGGTTGGCCCTTATACATGGGTTCAGGTTGATATTCCGGATTGTCCTACATTAGATTCTCCTTCTGATGGTGCGATTGAACAACCACTTAATGTATCTCTTTCTTGGACAGCTGCAACCACTGGAGATCCAGCCACTCTTTATGATATTTATTTTGGAACAGTTTCCGGTTCGATTTCTTATATTGGAAGTATTGCCGGTACTTCTACTACAATTTCAGGTCTTGATTTAAATCAGACATATTATTGGTATATTAATCCTTATAATACCTCTGGAGCGAATGACTGTTCAGCTTCCGAAAGATCTTTTACTACACAATCAGCTCCTCCGGGACCGACAGGACTGACATGTACTGCTAGTTCAGAGGATTTAATTTTTGTTGAAGAATTTGAAGAACTGGGAAATTGGACTGGTGATGTTGTTCTATTTGAAGAAAATGGAAAATGGATATTTCGTAGGGTAGGTTCAACAAGTTCACCTAACACTGGTCCGGATGGTGCATATAGTGGAATTTACTATATGTATTATGAAGCTTCGGGAAATACTACAGATGTCGCTTCTGCAATAAGTCCGGCTATTGATTTAACATACGCCGTTGATGAAGTGGAATTATCCTTCTGGATGCATGCATATGGTATGGGAATAGGTACATTTGAGGTTGGCATTAGTGAAAATGCATCAGGTCCATTCACAAATATATTTACTTGGGAAGGGCCTCTTCAAAATGCTTCTGATGAACCATGGCATAATGTAGGTTTAGATTTATCATCATATGTTGGTTCTACGATTTACATTGAATTCAAACAAACCGGAATTGGTGATTACAGGGGTGATTTGGCAATTGATTTAGTTGAAGTAAAAGCTTGTTACTCTTGTTTAGCTCCATCAAATGTATCATCAAGCAATGTTGATATTAATACTGCTGATGTTACGTGGACGGATGGCTTTGGTTGTTCATCAGACAATACAGTAAATGTAACTCCGGCAATTACCGGTTCACCATTTTCTGTATCATGTGGAACAGAAGCGATATCGCTAAGCGGATTAACATCTTCTACAGACTATACAATAGAGATAGTCAATAATTGTAGCGGTACTCCAAGTTCAAGTACGACATTTACAACAAAACCTCCGAATGATGAATGTTCAGGAGCGTATGTTTTGACAGTAAATGATGATTACGCTTGTTCTAACGTTACTAGTGGTACAATTAAAGGCGCCACACAATCTCCGGGAGTAATACATTCCTGTTATGGTTATGAAGATGATGATGTTTGGTTTAGTTTTATCGCTACGGAAACATCTCACAAAGTACAATTACTTAATATAATTGGTGGAGGGGACTTAGGTTATTCAGTTTGGGAAGGTGATTGTTCATCCGTACCCACATTAATTTCCGGAGCATGTGCATCTTACCTGAATCCTCTTTATGTAACAGGTCTTACAATAGGCGATACCTATTTTGTCAAAGTTTATTCTTATGCAAATGGAATAGCATATAGTTCAACTTTTGATGTTTGTGTAGGAACTAGTCCTCCTACTCCACCGAATGATCTTTTATGTAATGCTATACAATTAATTGTTGATGATATTCCAATGGAATTTACAAATACTAATAGTACTAGCGAAACGAATGAACTCGAAGGAGACTGCTGGGGATATTTAGGTGAATTTGAATCAGTATGGTTCTACTTTAATGCTCCAAGTTCAGGTAAGGCAAGAGTAACAACTGATTTTGTAACACTACTTGATAAAGATCATATTGCTATTTATGAAGTTGGTGATTGTAGTGATATGACAACTCTAACCCAAATTGGTTGTGATGAAAATTCAGGTACTACTGGTAGTGGTAATATGGCTGTAGCTGACTTGGAGAATCTAACACCGGGAGCAACATATTATATTCAAGTTGATGGGTGGGGGGATTTAGATGATGTGTTCAAAATTCAAGTCCTTACTATATGCAATAGCTCTATGACAGTACTTCCTGCATCTGCTACAAGTACAACATCTTCCGGCAGCTGTGTCGAAGGGGGTTGGACACATTACTATAATGGTTCAAACATATTATTATCATTAAAATTAGGTGCTTCCGAAGCAGTTATAACAGACGTTACGGTTGATCCTGACGGTTCAACTGATGCCTTTTATGTTCTAAATGATTCGGATGGATTTCCCGATGTTTCAGGAGCAACAGGTGCAGGATTTATGAGGAGAAAATGGAATGTGAATGCTTCAACTCAACCAAGTTCTGATGTTGGTGTAAGATTTTATTATACTCAAGATGAATTTAATGCTATGAACAATGAAATTACCGGAGCAGGTGGAGAGGCTTTGACCGGACATGATGCTATGAATTTTTATAAAGTTACTTCAGGTGAAGATCCTTTTAATATTGGACCCGGAGGAATTGCATCAGGAGATTATGAATTAATCATACATGGATCAAATCCTCAGATAACAGAATGGGTAGATGGGACATACGGATCTGAATTTTATGCAGAATATCTTGTTGATGGTTTCTCTGGTGGTGGTGGAGGTAGTGCATCCGGTGGACAATTACTTCCTATTGAGTTTGGCGAATTTAGTGGTTATGCGACATCAAAAGCGAATGTGATAAATTGGACAACATATTCTGAAACTAATACTTATTTGTATGAGGTGGAAAGATCAATAAATAGTAATGTCTGGGATAAAATAGCTTCTAAAGATGCCGCAGGTGTTTCAAGAAAAGAGTTGAAATATAGTATCGATGATAAAAAGCCATTTCCTGTAGCATACTATAGATTGCGTACTATTGATTTGGATGGGAAATCAACTTTGTCTAAAGTCATACAAATAATTAGAAAAGAAAATGAAATAAAAGTCAATAGCATTTATCCAAATCCAAATAATGGAAATTTTGCTATTAGTTTCTATTCTCCTAGTGATGAAAAAATTAAGATGTTGTTAGTGAATTCTTTGGGAATTGAAGTGTTTTTTAAAGATTTTGTTACTAATAGAGGATTGGTAATTGAGAATATATATGCAAACGATTTGCCGTGTGGAATTTACTCACTAATTTTGATTCAAGGAAGTAAAACAATTACAAAATGTATTGTGATTCATAAATAATCTAAATATATATAGCCCATTTGGGTGGCGAAATCAAATATGTCGGAGTGATAGGGGATTTTCATTTAGGGGATAAGATAACTACCTTCTTATATTGGATAAATCCCCATTATTCCACAAGGTTTTGTCCCTTTGGATTAAGATCTGTTATATGGTTTTGCGTTTACAATGTCTCTAAATACGGGAGTGTTAAGTCTGTTGGTGTTTAGTTACTTTTGAATAGATTCTTCAATTTATCAAAGAGTCCTTTCTTCTTATTGTTTTTTTCTGTTCTAAATTCTTGTTCTTTTCTACTAACTCCTTGCACAAGTTTTTTCGCTTGTTTATTTGTGTTTACGTGTACTCTTTTCACTTCGGGTAATTTTTCTCCTGACAATTTCTCGTATTGTTTTTTTGCTTTTTCATATATTTCTATTTCTTCTTCCGGTCTTGTGTCGACTTGGCTTATCTCAGGGAAAAGTCCGCTTGAATTTTTTACAGACTCTGATTCAAAATCTTTAAGAATTTCTTTATACATTTGAATAGCCTGTTTGGTATGACCAATATTTGCATAGGAATCAGCAGATTGAAGAACATCATTTCCAATATCTTGTTTTTCTAATAAATTTCCAATTGAGCTAGTGATTTGAGCTTTCGCACCTGCAACATTTGCTACTGATATTGCATCATTCTTTTCATTTAATAAATCTATAAATTCTTGAAATTTTGATCTTAGTTCAGGATGGACTTTATAAGTATCACTTATGTCTGATAAATAAACTCCATTTTTCAAAGCTGTATTTGCCATTAGTTTTATAAATCCACCGGTTTTAAAAGCTAGTTGAACTAAAATATTTGAAAAATTTTTAGAATCATCTTCAGGTATCTCTGATTTATTAAGAGCTTTGAAAATTTCCAAACCTTCAAGAAACTCTTCTTGATATATTTGGGCATTAAAACTTTTTCCGTCGATTTCTACCTTGATTTTATTTAGGACATCTCC